>JAJXWE010000217.1 GCA_021781775.1 Pseudomonadota bacterium
ACCGTAGGCTGCCAGCGCCACAGCGCTGCCGATCACCGTGTCGATCAGGCGCGCGATCACGGTCGGCTCCGGCGCCTCGCCGACGAAGGCGAGCAGCAGCACCACCATGCCGGTGAGAGAGGCGACCGCGAGTCCGTAGTGCACGTTGCCGAAGTAGCGGAAGCCCGCGCACAGGAGCGCAAGCACCGCCAGGTGCACCCAGGCGCTTGCCGGCAGAACATGCACGAGCGCGGTCGTGAGCAGCAGACCGAGCACCGTTCCAACCACCCGCAGCAGACCATAGCTGAAGGTCGCGGCATAGTCCGCGCGCAACACGATGGCCACGGTCATCGGTATCCAGTAGCCGTGCTCGATGGACAGCACCTGGCCGAGCCAGACGGCGAACGCGAAGCATACGGCGCTGCGCACGGCATGGCGAAATGCCGCCGAGCGCGGGGTGAGATTGGCCGCGAGGATCGCGAGCGCGGACTGTGGGCGCAGGGCACGCGGCAGCTGCAGTTCCTCGTCGCCGGCACGCAGCGCGGCCTGCGCACCGGTGCGCTCGGCGTTGCGCACTGCCGCGGCGAGCTGGCCACTGAGGGCCTGCAGGCGTTGCCACGGCCCCTGCGGCAGCGTCGCCTCCTGCTCCGCCATGCGCCGCTCCGCGGCCTGCAGCTGCTCGAGGGGGCTGCGCAGCGCCTGGCCCGGATCGGAGCCCGCCTCGAGGGTCGCCGCGATGGCCTCGAGCACCGCGGCGCTCTCGTGCTGCACCAGCGGGCCGATCTGCGCGCCCGGCTCGGTGGCCTGCAGTGCGGTGAGCTCCAGACGGGCCCGCTCGGCGAGTTCGAGCATCACGCCGAAGTGATCCATCACCGGGCCCCGGGCGCGGTGCGGCCCGAGCAGCGTGTGCTGCAGTTCGGTCATCCCGTCGGTGAGCTCGAGCGCGGTCCCACTGTCGCGTGGACCGCCGCGAGCCATGGCCGCCAGTCCCCGGTACACCGCCGCGAGGGCTTCGCGTTCCGGTCCGTAGCGCTGCAGCGGCCAGGCGGCGATGGAGAACACCGCCAGCAGCAATCCGCCCGCAGTGACTTCGGCCGTCAGCACGAGCGCCGCCGAGAGCGTCGGGGCGGGCAAGTCGGTGGCGATCACGAGCAGCACCATCGCCGCCATTCCCACCCGGGCGATGGGATCGCCGAAGGTGACGAGCAGCGCGCCGGCGAAGCCGATGGCCAGACTCGCCACCAGCAGCGCCGGCAGCAGGTGATTGAGGGTCAGGCCGAGAAAGGTGGCCACACCGCCGGCGGCCGACACCGCCAGCAGGCGGGCAAGGCGCTGGCGGTAGGGGCCGGGCTGATCCGAGTACATGGTGGTGACGGCACCGACCGCTGCAGCGATGCCGGCGAGCAGCTGGCCGGTGCCGATGCCCCAGGCGAGCGGCAGGACCACCGCGGCGGTGTTGCGCAGCAGCACGCGCACCGGCAACTGCGCCGGTTTGGTTTGCAGCAATGCCGCAAGCGCGCTCTGGCGCAGGGACGTGACGGCATCGGCCATCCCCAGCTCTCCCGTTTCGTCGCCGTGACCTTCGCCGGCGAGGCGTCAATTATGGCAGATGCACCGACATAATCGCCCCGCCGCCCGGGCGATTGGCCAGCGCCAGCCGCCCGCCGTGCGCCTCGATGATCTCGCGGCACAGCGTCAGGCCGAGCCCCGAGCCGCTCGATTTGGTTGAGAAGAATGGCAGCAGCGCATCGCGCAGGGCCTGCTCGCCGAGCCCCGTCCCGCGGTCGAGAACCTCGTTGCGAACGCCGTTCGCCTGAGCGCTCGCGCGCCGGTGAACGCGCCCGCCTCGGTGCCGAACAGTTCCGCCTCGAGCAACTCGCCCGGCAGTGCGCCGAGATTGACCTTGACGTAGGGACCGGCGCGCACCGCGGAGTTGGCCTGGATGATGTCGGCCAGGATCTCCTTGCCCGAGCCGTTCGGACCGGTGATCAGCACCGGGACGTCCGCGTGCGCCACCTGGGTCGCCATCGCGACAAGCGCGTGCATCGCTTCGCTCTCGTACACCGCGCCGCACAGGTCGAATCGCCGCGCGAGCGCGGCGCGCGCGTCTCGTTGGCGCCGGCGCAGTGTGTCGACCTCGGCGCGCGCCTGATGCAGATCGAGCAGGTTGCGCACGGTGGTGAGTAGCCGCGCATCGTCTTGCGGATGCGCGAGCGCGCATCGTCGGACAGCCGGCTGACATCGCGCCCGTCGAGCTCGTAGCTGCCGGAGTCGAAGGTCTCGAGCAACCCGGCGATGTTCAGAAAGGTGGTTTTACCGGAGCCGGACGGCCCGCTGACCGCGACGAACTCCGCCTCCCCGACCTCGAGGGATAGAGCGCGCAACGCGTGGGTCTCGATCAGGTCGGTGCGGTAGATCTTGCTGATGTCCTGCATGCGGAGTAGGGCGGCCTCACTGGCGGGTCATTTGGAGAGTTTCACGGTGGGAGCATCGTGCAGCTTGCGCGGATCGGAGATCACGACCGACTCGCCGACCTGCAGTCCCTGCAGGATCTCGATTTCGGAGATCGACGCGGCGCCGAGGGTGACCGGTACGCGCACCGCCTGAGTGCCGCGCACGACGTAGACGAAGCGGGTCTGCGGGCTGATGTACGCGCCGCGATCCATGTACAGCACGTCGTGATGCGCCCCGAGGATGATGCGCACCGAGGCTTGCTCGTTCTGGCGCAGCCCCGGAGGCGGCACACCGTCGAAGCGCAGGCGGCCGGTGACCCAGCCGTCCTGCACTGAGGGCGCGATGTCGGTGACCACGCCTTTGACGGCTTGTCCACCGAGGGTGATCTGGGCCGGGACGCCCGCGGCGATGCCACCGGCGAGGGACTCGGCGACCTGGAACTGGATCGCGAGCCCCGAGAGGTCGACAACCGTGACCAGCGGGGCGTTCTCCGGGACATAGGTGGTGTTGCGCTGGGCGGTGTCGGCGACGAGGCCGGTGACCGGGGAGCGTACGTGCAGTGCATCGATGCGGCTGGCAAGTTCGGCGACCTTCAGGGCCTGCGCATCGCGCGCCAGCGTGCGGGTGCGCAGATCGAGCAGGATCTGCTGCTGCGCAAGATGGGCGTTCTCGCGGGCGTGCTCGAACTTCAGCCGCGCGATGGACAGCGTGTCGTAGGCCCCTTCATAGCTCTGCTCGCTGATCACGTGCACCTTCCAGGCTGCCTGCGCGCGCTGCAGCTCGCGCAGCTGCGCGTTCATGCGTACGGCATCGAGATCGGCTTCCTGCTGACTGGTGAGCAGTTCCTCGCGCAGCTTCACCCGCTCCTCCGCGAGCGCCGCGTTCATGCTCTTCAGCGTGGCGAGCTGGCGCTCGTATTCATTGCGCAACAGGGGGCTCGCCACCACCGCCAGCAGCTGTCCCTTGCTCACGTGGTCGCCGGCGTGCACGAGGAAGTGCACGGTTCCGGCCGCGGTGGCGAACAGCGTCGGGCTGACTGCGGCGATCACCGATCCGCGCGCGGCAACGTCCTGAACGAAATCTCCGCGCTGGACCGTCGTGGTCTCCAGACGGCTCAACTCGACCACGTTGCCGGACTCGGCCCAGTCGTAGGAGAGCCATGCGGCCGCGACCATCAGCAGGATGACCGATGCGCCGGCGGCCCAGACGCCCGGACGTCGGTGCCAGGGGCGCCGAGCGGCGGCGGCGACATCCTGCGCGGCCGTCGAGCGGACGGGCGTTGCGACGATCGGCTCGTCGTCCGTGGGTTGCTCGGGTTTGAGATCGAGGATGCTCATAGTGGTTCGAGGACTGCTGTGCATGGTTCTTGCCAGCGCACCAGTGCGTGGCAACGTGAGGACCGGCAAGGATAAATCGCGCGCTGTCGCAAACGAAAGACTGCGGCGACCTGTCCGATGTGCGGACAGCGGACACGTCGCAGACAGTCCGGGATGGATCGTCAGGGCGTCCTGGAGGGGCCGCGGTGGTGTTTGGCGCCGCCCAGGCCTATCCTGTGGGCCTGTCGCGTCGGCAGGTCCCACGGACCGGCCGAGATGGGGGGCGCAGCTTGGTGCCGCAGTTCGCGCACGGAGCCATCTTGTGGAGGATCTATGGCCACTCGACGTACCGATTCCCCCCCCGCCAAACCCGATCAGACCGCCGCGAAGGCACCCATTCGCCGTGCAGCGCGGAGTAAGCCGAAGACGCTCGCCGATCCGCCGAGCCCGGCGATGAGCGAGCAGGCCCGGCGCACCATGATTGCGGAGGCGGCCTATTACCACGCGGAGCGTCGTGGCTTCGCGCCGGGAGGCGAGGAGCAGGACTGGCTCAGGGCCGAAGCGGAAGTCGATGTGCTGCTGAAGACCGCTGCGCACGGCAGGCGCCCGCAGTAGGGCCGAGGGCCCCCGGGCGACGGGGGCTTCCTCGATTGCCATGCATCGCGAGCCAGACCGGGGGCGGGGCGTGCACCGT
>JAJXWE010000218.1 GCA_021781775.1 Pseudomonadota bacterium
CTGAAGGACTCAGAGGCGATGTTTCAGGGCCTACGCAGCTGATCGGAAAGCCACGCCTTGATCAGCGATTGATAGGGCATATCCCTGCGGTTGGCCTCAATCTTGATGCGCTCCAGCAGCCCGAGCGGTAATCGCAGCGAAATCGTTTGCGTCGATGGTTTCAGATTCGGCAACCGGACCGGTTCCGCACGGCTCCAGTCCACGTACTCGGTAGATTCGTGCGTTTCCCAGAACTCCCGTTCCTCAGCCTCACTCTTGTCAGAGTCCCGCCCTGAGCGCTCATCGGGCTGTTCCTGACAGCCCTCAAGCGCTCTTGGCCCTTGCGGGCCGTTAGGCGATTTCACGGTTCTGCGTGGGGCGGCGCTGAGCGCACTCGACGGTCACCCGCCGTGTGCGCTCCGCCGCGCAGGCCACTCCCCGTGCGTGACTTCCCGGCCCCTTGCCGGTAGCGAGCGAGGAGGCTGCAGCGAGCTGCCGCAACCCCTCGGCCCGGATGTTCTTCGCCGCGTTCTCATCGCGGTCATGGCAGACCCCGCAGGCGGGACACGCCCAGCGTTTCGCGCCGCCCAGTGCGGCATTCACCGTTCCGCACTCGAAGCAGCGTTTGCTGCTGGGATAATAGCGATCGATCTCGATCACCTGCCGCCCGGCCCAGTCCGCCTTGTAGCGGATCTGCCGGCGCAGGTCCCCGAGGGCCACATCCCCCATCGCTCGGCGAAAGCCTCTCTGGTGTCCACCCCGTGCCAGGGCCTTCACGTTCAGATCTTCCAGGACGAGGATGCGGGCCTGGCCGACCAGCGCCGTACTCACCCGATGCAGCGCATCCCGCCTCAGATCTCCGATCCGCCCATGCAGCCGCGCGATGCGCGCGCGGGTCCGCGCTCGCCGGTGGGACATCCCGAGCCGCACGCCCTTCGGGCAAGGCTTATCCGGATCGAGTCCCTGGGCGCGCATCTGCGCGGCCAGCTGGCGGCTCTGGCGCCGCTGGTAGCGGCGCAGCCGGGTGAGTTTCAATTGCAAGGCCTTCGGGGCGCGCAGGGTGTGGACGTGTGCGCCATCGCTCACCACCGCCAGATCCCGCAGACCCAGGTCAATCCCTACCACTTCGCACTGGGGCTCCGGCCATACGGCCTGAGATACCTGATCGGCACAGATCGAGGCGAAGTACCGTCCGGCCCCATCCCGGGACAGCGTCACCGAGCGCAGCCGGCCCTGTAAGCCCTCGGTGCGGCGCAGCTTGACCCGTCCGACGCCCGGCAGATTGACAAACGCCCACCGGGGGGTGGCATCCCGCTCGACCTGCTCCCGACGCTGATCGAGCGTGAAGCGCACGCGCACGCGCTCAGCTCGCCCTCGGCGCCGATACCGTGGATAGCGGGCCCGGCGGGCAAAGAAATTCTGGAACGCCCGCTCCTGATCGCGCAGCACCTGATTGAACGGCTCCCGAGGGAGTTCGGTGAGCCAGTGCGTCTCAGGCGCCTGACGCAATGCCGTGAACTCCCGCGACAGCGAGATCCAGTTCAGCCGCGTCTGATCGCCGTGATACGCACTCGTGCGTCGCGCCAAGGCCCAGTTCCATACGAAGCGCGAAGCGCCGAAGAGTCGGCCCAGCACACGCCGCTGCCGTGCGCTCGGATAGCAGCGCAGGCGGTAGGCTCGCTCGCGGGTCTTAGGCTCGGCCATGCGCGCATTGACCGCCTTTCAGCACAAAAAGTCAACGGGCGGGACACAACTTCCAACAGCCGTCGGACGTCCTGCTACGCATCCTGACACGACGTCATCACCGACGTCGTGTCAGGATGCTGCGCAAGTGACTTGAACCGACGGGGTCGCGAGCGTCCGTGCTTGCTTCAATGCTTAGAGCGCATAGGCGCAGAGTTGCCGTCGATACGAACCGGTGAACGGGTCGTACTGCCCCTGGCCTCACGCCCGTCAAGCCCGACCACGCCGTGATTACCGCGCCAGCAGCGGCGGCTCGTCGATGGCGCCGAGCTGCTCGGCCAGATCTCGCAGGTACCCCTCCCAGTGGCGCGGCTCGCCGAACCAGGGGAACGCACGCGGGAACGCAGGATCCGTCCACCGCTCGCACACCCAGGCCGCATGGTGCAGCATCCGCAGCGCTCGCAGCGGCTCGATCAGGCGCAGTTCGTGGTAATCCAGGGACGCGAACTGCTCGTACCCGGCCATCAGCTCGACCCACTGCGCCTGCTGCTCGGCCGGCTCGCCCGAGAGCAGCATCCACAGGTCCTGGATGCGCGGCGCCATGGCGCAGTCATCGAGATCCACGAAGCGCGGCCCCTGCTCTGCCCAGAGCAGATTGCCCAGGTGACAGTCCCCGTGCACCCGGATCGTGCGCACCGGGGCGACCTCCTCGTACACCCGCTCGATGCGCTGCAGCAGCTGATCGCTGAGGCGCGTGTACTGATCCGTGAGCGCCTCCGGCAGCAGCGCCGAGGCGAGCAGCGCACGCTGCGCCTGTTGCCCGTAGCGCTCCGGATCGATCGCCGGGCGGCGCGCGAACGCCGCTCGCGCGCCCACCTGGTGGATACGGGCGAGCGTGCGGCCGAGCAGTTCGCGCGCGCCCGGCGCATCGAGCTCCGGCGCCCGCCCGGCCAGGCACTCGAAGGCGGCGAACCGGAAGCCCGCCTGACGGATCAGCGTGTGTCCCCCGACCTCGAGCGGAGCGGCCACCGGCAGCTCATCCTCCGCGAGCTCGGCGGCAAAATCGTGCTCCTCGAGGATCTGCGCATCGCTCCAGCGCCCCGGCCGGTAGAATTTCAGGACCCGGAACCCGCCGGCCGTGCCTAAGCGGTAGACCCGGTTCTCATAGCTGTTCAGCGCCAGCAGCCGCCCGTCCGGCTCGAGACCCGCGACCTCGGCGGCTTCAAGCACCTGCTCGGGCGTGAGCTCGGCAAAAGGCTGCAGACCGGCACCGGCTCTCAGGTGCCGGCGCTGGGATTTGTTTATGATTTCGTCTTTCATGGACTTACGGACACATTCTGGCATGAAACCTTCGAGCATCCTCGTCACCGGCGGCGCCGGATACATTGGCAGCCACGTCGTACTGCAGCTGCGGGCCCGGGGCGAGCGGGTGGTCGTGCTCGATGACCTCTCCCGGGGCTTTCGCCAGGCCGTGCTCGATACCCCCCTCGTGGTGGGCCAGGTCGGCGACCGAGAGACGGTGCTGAAAGTGATGCGCGAGCACGACGTCGACACCGTCATGCACTTCGCGGCCTTCACCATCGTGCCGGAATCGGTGAGCGAGCCACTGAAGTACTACGGCAACAACACCTGCTCGACACGTGCGCTGCTCGAGTCCTGCCTCGAGGGCGGGGTCAAGAACTTCGTATTCTCCTCGACCGCCGCGGTGTACGGCATCCCGGCCGAGGGCGTCGCAGCCGAAGACACCCCGACCGCGCCGATCAACCCGTACGGTACCTCGAAGCTGATGTCCGAGTGGATGCTGCGCGACGTGTCGGGCGCGTCGGCGCTGAAGCACGTGGCGCTGCGTTACTTCAACGTCGCCGGCTCTGACTCCCAGGGGCGCGTCGGCCAGGCGACCCCGAAGGCGACGCTGCTGATCAAAGTGGCGTGCGAGCACGTGATCGGCAAGCGCCCGCAGGTGGCGATTTACGGCAGCGACTATGCCACCCCGGACGGCACCGGGGTACGCGACTACATTCACGTCGAGGATCTCGCCACCGCGCACCTCGATGCGCTCGATTACCTGCGCGGCGGCGGCGCCTCGACGGTGCTGAACGTCGGATACGGTCACGGCTACAGCGTGCGCGAAGTCCTGCAGAGCGTCGAGCGGGTCTCGGGCCAGCGGCTGAACATCCGTGAAGAGCCCCGCCGCCCCGGCGATCCGCCGGCGCTGGTCGCCCGCGCCGAGCGCATCCGCCGCGAGCTCGGCTGGAAGCCCCGGCTCGATGATCTGGACACCATCGTGCGCACTGCGCTCGCCTGGGAGGAGCGCCTGCAGCGCGAGCCGTGGAGCTGAACGGATCGATGGATGAAGTCACACCGGAGTACACTAGAGTCCGATGCGCTGGTTGCGCCCTAAGTCCCTCACGGGACTGATGCTTCTCGGTCTGGCGCTCCTCGCGCTGCCGTTGCTGGTGGCTATTGTCACGGCTGCGTTGCAGTTCCGTACCCTGTCGGTCGCCGGTCAAAAGATCATCATCGAGGGCGTCACCTCGGCCCGCGAGAGCCAGCGCCTCTTCAGCGAGATCGACTCGCTCGAGCGCACCGCCCGCCTCTACGACGTGCTGGATGACCCGAAGCTGCTGCAGTCGTACCAGCACGAAGACGGCCAGCTCACCGCCACCCGCCGCGAGCTCACCGTGAACTCCAGTGCCGCGACCCGCGCGACGCTCGAGCAGCTCGCCGCCGTGCAGCAGAAAATCCGCACCCTCGTGCTCACCACCCCGCCG
>JAJXWE010000219.1 GCA_021781775.1 Pseudomonadota bacterium
CGAGGGCGGCGAGCGGGTCGGGCGCTTTTCGTTCATCGGCTTCGGCGAAGCATTGAGCGTGCGGCTGACGCAGGACGGGTTCACCATCGGCGCGGAGCGGCGACCCGTTCCGCGCAGTGCCGCGGAGCTGCTGGCTGGCCTGCGCGCAGCGCTGGCGAGTACTGCCGCCCCCGGACCGCAGATCCCCGGCGTGCCCCTCGCCGGCGGTCTGGTGGGATATGCCGCCTACGACGTCGTGCGCTTCTTCGAGCGCCTGCCGGCCCCGCCGGGCAAGCAGCCGGAGGTCCCCGCACTGCATTACGTCGCACCGCGCTCATTGCTCGTGTTCGACCACCTGACGCGCGGCATCGCACTGCTGCATGCGGGGGGCGAGGACGACCGCCAGCGGCTGCGCCGGGAGATCATCCAGGCGCTGCGCGGCGCACTGCCGGCGATCGGCCGTCGCGGGCGCAGCAGTCCCGCGAGCGCCTCGAGCAGCCGGGCCGAGTACCTATCCGGCGTGCGGCGGGTCAAGGAGTCCATTGCCGCCGGCGACGTCTACCAGCTGGTGCTCTCCACGCGATTTTCCGGGCGCCACGACCTCGATCCGTTCCAGGCCTATCGCGCGCTGCGGCTGATCAACCCCTCGCCGTACATGTATTACTGCGCGCTCGGGGAGGTGACCGTGGTCGGCTCCTCGCCCGAGGCGCTGGTGCGGCTGCAGAGCGGGCGCGCGCAGCTGCGCCCGATTGCCGGCACCCGCCCGCGCTCCGACGAAGAGGCGGTCGATCGGGCGCGCGAGGCGGAGCTACGCGCCGATCCGAAGGAAAACGCGGAGCATGTCATGTTGGTCGACCTGGCGCGCAATGACCTCGGCCGCGTGGCGCGTGCCGGCAGCGTGGCGGTCGAACCGTACCGCTCGATCGAGCGCTACAGCCACGTGATGCACATGGTCAGCGGGGTCAACGGCCAGCTGGCCGAGGGCAGCGATGCGTTCGACCTGTTCGCCGCGGCCTTCCCGGCCGGAACGCTGGTCGGCGCGCCGAAAGTGCGCGCCATGCAGATCATCGACGAGCTCGAACCGGTCAGCCGCGGCCTGTACGGCGGCACCGTCGGCTACTTCGGGGCGCGCGGGGACATGGACCATGCGATCACCATCCGCACCCTGGTGTTCCGCGACGACGAATACAGCTACCAGGCCGGCGCCGGCATCGTCGCCGACAGCGATCCGCACAGCGAGCACGACGAGGTGCTGGCCAAGAGCGGTGCGATGGCGCGGGCGCTCGAGATGGCCGAGGAGGGTTTCTGATGGCGCGGCTGCTGCTGATCGACAACTATGATTCCTTCACCTACAACCTGGTGCAGGCGTTTCTAGTGCTCGGCGTGGACGTGCGCGTGTTGCGCAACGACGCGATCGACGTCGACGCGGCGCTGGCGCTGGCGCCTACGCATCTGTGCATCTCGCCGGGGCCCGGCACGCCGCGTGAGGCCGGTGTGTCGATGGACATGATCCGCGCGTTCGCCGGACGCATCCCCGTGCTCGGGGTGTGCCTCGGTCACCAGTCGATCGTCGAGGTGTTCGGCGGTGAGGTCGTACGGGCCGGCCGGCTGATGCACGGCAAGACCTCCTGGATCGAGCACGACGGCCTCGGTGTGTTTGCCGGACTGCCCGGGCCGTGCGAGGTGGGACGCTATCATTCGCTGATCGCCAACCCCGCCTCCATGCCGGCGGTACTCGCCGTCACGGCACGCACCGCACACGGCGAGATCATGGGAGTACGCCACGCGACGTTCCAGGTCGAGGGTGTGCAGTTTCACCCCGAAAGCATCCTCACGCCCGACGGGCCGCGGCTGCTCGAGAATTTCCTCGCCCAGCAAGGCGGCATGCGCGCCGCCGGAGAGCCGGATGCCCGCCGCGCGTGATCTGCTCGAGCGGCTGCTCGAGGGCACCGACCTCACTCAGCCCCAGGCCGAAGAACTGCTCGGTCTGCTGACGGAGGGCACGACGCCGCCGGCGCTGATCGGCGCGGTGCTGGCGGCGCTGCGCGCCAAGGGCGCCGTCGCGGCGGAAGTTCGCGGTTTCGCCGAGGCAATGCGCCGGCTTGCCCGCCAGCCCGCACTACCGCCCGGTATCCGGGCCATCGATATCGTCGGCACGGGCGGGGACAGTTCGGGCAGTTTCAACATCTCCACCGGGACGGCGCTGCTCACTGCGGCGTGCGGGTTGCCGGTGATCAAGCACGGCAACCGCTCGGTCTCGAGCCGCGCCGGCAGCGCCGACGTGCTCGAGGCACTGGGGTTGCCCATGCCGCTCGATGAGCGCTCGGCAGGGGAATGCCTGGGGCGATGCGGCTTCACGTTCCTGTTTGCCCCGCACTACCACACGGCAACGCAGGCGGTTGCGGCGGCCCGGCGGGCGCTCGGGGTACGCACCGTGTTCAACATTCTCGGGCCGCTCACCAATCCTGCGCAGCCGCCGCTGCGGCTGATCGGTGCGTTCAGCCTGCCCGTGGCGCAACTCATCGCCGAGGCGCTCGCCGGCATGCGCATCGAGCGCGCGTTCGTCGTCCACGGCGCGGAGGGTTGGGATGAGCCCACACCGGTCGGCCCATTCACACTGTTCGACGTCATGCCCGGCCAGGTGCACCGAGAGGAACGGTCGCCGGAAGACTATGGTCTGGCACGCTGCCGGCCGGCAGACCTGGCCGGCGGCGACGCCCGACACAATGCCAATGCGCTGCGCGCAGTGCTGTGCGGCGAGACGCACGGCGCACACCGCGACTGCCTGCTGCTCGGTGCCGCGCTGGCGCTGCAAGTGGCGGGTGCGGTGAGCAGCGCCCGCGAGGGTATCGAGCGAGCCGAGCGCGCGATCGATGACGGAGCGGCCGCCCGGGTCGTGCGGGAGCTGGCGCGGACGGGGGGCAATGCGTGAGCGGTGATTTTCTCGCCCAGATGGCCGATTCGAGCCGCGCGCGCGCGCAGGCGGCTCGCGGCGCCTGTCCCGAAACGCGCCTGCTGGGGGCCGCCCGCGCCACGGCGCCGCCGCCGAAGCTGCGGCTTGCCCCCGGAGACTTCGGTCTCATCGCCGAGCTGAAGCTACGCTCGCCAGCAGCCGGTGCCCTGAGCGATCCTGGCACGGACGTAGCGGCGCGGGTCCGGGCCTACGCCGCAGCCGGCGCCGCAGCGGTCTCGGTGCTCACTGAGCCGGAGCGCTTCGATGGCGCGCTGGAACATCTGCGCCTGGCCGCTGCCGCGCTCGCGCCGCTCGGCGTGCCCGCGATGCGCAAGGACTTCCTGGTCGATCCCTACCAGGTCGCCGAGGCCCGCGCGGCAGGCGCCGGCGGCGTGTTGCTCATCGTGCGCATGCTGCCCGAGGCCGTGCTGGAGGCGATGATCGAGCGGGCGCGAGAACTGGGTCTGTTCACGCTGCTCGAGACCTTCGATGCCCGTGACATCGAGCGACTCGAGGCACTGACGGCACGGATCGGCACTGCGGGACTGCTCGCCGGCATCAACTGCCGCGACCTCGCCACGCTCGAGGTCGTCCCGAGCCGCCTCGAGACGCTCGCACCGCTGTTGCCGCGGGCACTGCCGCGGGTGGCCGAGAGCGGGGTCGCAACGGCCGAGGACGCCCGGCGCATGGGGCAGGCCGGCTACGATCTGGCGCTGGTCGGCAGCGCGCTGATGCGCGCGCCGGATCCGGCCGCTCTGGCCGCGGACATGGTGGCGGCCGGGCGGCTCGCACGGCGCGCAAGCGGGACGGACGCGCGGTGAGTTCCCCTCGAGTGGCACTGTGGGTCAAGATCTGCGGCATGACGACGCCTGAGGCAGTGGAGGCGGCGCTCGCGGCCGGCGCCGACGCCATCGGTTTCGTGTTCGCCGAATCGGCACGGCGCGTGACGACCGCGCTCGCCCGCCAGCTCGCCGCGCCGGTGCGTGGGAAGGCGCGTTGCGTAGCGGTGACGCGACATCCGGAGCAGGCCCAGGTGGAAGAGATCCTCGCCGTCTTGCGCCCCGATGCGCTGCAGAGCGATGCGGGAGATTTCGGGCATCTGCGGCTGCCGGAGACGCTCGAGCGTCTCCCGGTCGTGCGCGCGTGGCGCGCCGGCGATGCCCTGCCCCCGCGGCTGCTGTTCGAGGGATCAATCAGTGGCGCCGGGCGCACCTGCGATTGGGACCGCGCGGCCGAGGTCGCCCGCCGTGCGCAGCTGGTGCTCGCCGGCGGCCTCGATGCCCGGAACGTGGCCACGGCGATCGCCTCGGTCCGGCCTTTCGGGGTAGACGTGTCGAGCGGCGTCGAGACCCGCCCCGGCCTGAAGGACCCGGCCGAGATCAACCGATTCGTGAACGCGGCGCGCACGGCGCACGCCGCATTGCAGGAGCCGACATGAGTGTGAATTCAACCGATGCATTGGCGGACCTGGTTGCCGGGCGTTGGCCCGATGCCC
>JAJXWE010000220.1 GCA_021781775.1 Pseudomonadota bacterium
GCGGTCATCCACCATCGCCACCGCCTCGCGGCCGTTGCTCAGGTTGCGGATGGTCACCCAGGTGCCGAATGGCAGCGTCTTGCTGGCAACGCGCATGGCCTGCGGGTCGAACGGCGCGCCGCTCGCAGTGGGGCGGCCGGCAGCGTCGCGGCCATACCAGGAGGCCGCGCCGCGCGCCTGATAGCCGGCCGCCGAGGTGAGGACCCGGTAGCAGCCGTGCCCGGCAACGCAATAACCGCCGGCCGGTGGCCTTTGCGGCGGTCCGGCGGCGCAGCCCGCGAGGAGACAGGCCGTCGCGATGGAGCCGTACGGGAGCGCGCGGCGGCCGTGGTGGGCAATCCGCGCCCGGGACGCGCGCGGCGGCCCGTTCATCTCGCGGCACGGCTGCCCAAGCGGTTTAATGCACGTAGGAGGCTGCGTTGACGTCGATGGTGCTGCCGGTCGCATGATCGGCCAGTCCGCTGGCCAGGAAGGCGACGAGCGGAGCGATGTCCTCGGGTTCCGTCAGGCGTCTGAGGGCGATGTCCGCGGTCGCGTAGTCCTCGCCGTACCGATCGATGAACTCCGCGGCCATTTCCGTGCGGGTGAATCCGGGCGCCACGTTGAAGGCGAGGATGCCGGCCTTTCCATAGCCGCGCGCGATGGAGCGGGTCAGCGCCACCAGGCCGGCCTTGGAGGCCGCGTAGGCCAGGTAATGCGGCTGATCGCCGCGAAAGGCTGCCCGCGAGGTGATGTTGATGATGCGCCCGCCGCCGCGGTCCGTGAAATGCGCTACGGCGAGTTTGCATAGAATGCCCGGGGCCCTCAGGTTGATCGCCAGCGTCGCATCCCACTGCCGCACCCAGGGCTCAATGTCACCGTCCGGCGCGGAAGAGATGGCGATTCCGGCGTTGTTCACCAGCGTGTTCACCTGGCCGAAGCGTGCAACGACTGCGCTCCAGAGGTCCGCGCATTCATCGGGGGAGGCCAAGTCGGCCTGAAAGATCTCCGCCCCGTGCCCGGCCTGTTCCGCCACCGCTTCGGCCGCGGCGCGATGATGCCGGTAATGCACGGCGATGCGCGCCCCGGCAGCGCCCATGGTCCGGGCGATGGCCGCGCCGATGCCGCGGCTCGCGCCGGTGACGAGTACGCAGGTGTTCTTCAGGTCGATCTGCATGACACACTCTCCCGTGGGCGAGGGACCGGGTGAGTCTATCATCGCGGGCGGGATGCGCCGCGCGGGGCGCTCGCGCGGCGCCATGCCGAGCGGGCTGCTAAGATTCCGCGATGCGCGCATGGCAGTTCTGGATCGACCGCGGGGGCACGTTCACGGATGTCATCGGGCTGGCGCCGGACGGGCAACTGCACGTGCGCAAGGTGCTCTCTCGTCATATTGAAGCCACGGACGTTTCCGACGCCGGCATCGTCGGGATCCGCGGCATTCTGCAGGCGGCGCTCGGCCGGACTGGTGGCTTCAGCGGCTGTATCCAGTCGGTAAAGGTGGGCACGACGGTAGCGACCAACGCGCTGCTCGAACGGCAAGGTGCGCCGGTGCTGCTCGTGGTGACAGCCGGCTTCGCCGATGCGCTGCGGATCGGCTATCAGAACCGTCCCGACATCTTCGCCCGGCACATCGTCCTGCCCGAGCCGCTCTATACACGGGTGATCGAGGCCGAGGAACGCATCGATGCGAGCGGGGCGATCCTCGCGCCGCTCGGGGCGGCGCGTCTGGCGGCAGACCTCGCCGCGGCTCGCGGCGAAGGGCTGCGCGCGGTCGCCATCGTGTTCCTGCACGGCTGGCGGCATCCCGAGCACGAGCGGCAGGCCGCCGAGATCGCCCGCCGGTTGGGCTTCGAGGAGGTTTCCGTCTCGCACGAACTCTCACCGCTCGTGCGCTTCGTCGCGCGCGGGGACACCACCGTACTCAATGCCTACCTGGCGCCGCCGCTCGGGGCATATCTGGAGGGACTGCGCGCGGAACTCGCGCGGCTCGATCCGCACGCCCGCCTCGAGCTGATGCAGAGCAACGGCGGCCTGGCGGCGGTCGAGCGGTTCCGGGCACTCTCGAGTGTGCTGTCGGGGCCCGCCGGAGGACTCATCGGGATGGCATGGATCGGCGCGCGCAGCGGCATCGGGCAACTCATCGGCTTCGATATGGGCGGCACGTCCACCGATGTGTCGCTCTTCGATGGTGAGCTGCCCCGTCGGTTCGAGCATCTCATCGCCGGGGTACGCCTGCAGCAGACCATGCTCGACGTGCACACCATTGCCGCTGGCGGCGGCTCCGTTCTCGCGGTGCGCGACGGGCGTCTCGCCGTCGGACCCGCCTCGGCAGGCTCCTCGCCAGGTCCGGCCTGCTATGGACGAGGGGGACCGCCGACGCTCACGGACGTGCAGGTGCTGCTCGGGCGGTTGCGTCCGGACACGCTGCCGGCGGTCTTCGGCCACGACGGGCAGTCCCGCATCGATGCGACGCGGGTCGCCGAGGCGTTCGCGGCGCTGACCGCCGATGTGCAAGCCGGCACGGCGGCGACGCCGGAGGAGCTCGCGGGCGCTTTTCTCGATGTGGCGGTGGAGTCGATGGCCAATGCGATCCGGCAGGTCTCCACCCGCCAGGGACTCGATGCCGACGCGTTCACGCTGTTCTGCTTTGGCGGCGCCGCAGGCCAGCACGCCTGCCGCGTCGCGGCGGCGGCCGGGATGCACCGGGTGCTGGTGCACCCGCTCGCGAGCGTGCTCTCTGCGTTCGGCATCGGCGTGGCCGACCGGCTTGCCGTGCACCGGGCGAGCCTGCGAGCCGCGCTCGGCGAGGCGGCACTCGAGTCGGCCCGGGCACGGCTCGTGGAGCTCGAGCACTCGGCGAGGCGCGAGCTCGAGCCCTTCGGTGCCGATCCCGGGGCGCTCGAGGTGGTGCAGCTGCTCGAAGTGCGTGCCGGCGACAGCGAGACCACCCTGTCGGTGCCCCCCGGAAGTCCGGACGCGGTCCGCAGCGCGTTCCAGGGCGCGCACCGGCGTCGTTTCGGCTTCGAGACCCAGGCGCTCGAGATCGTGATCGAGGCTGTGCGGGTCGAGGTGCGCATGCCGTCACTGGACCGTGCGGCGTTGCGCATGCCGCACGAGCGCCTCCAGGTGGACCTTCCCGAGCGGGCGCGGGCTTGGTTCGACGGGCGTTGGCAGGAGGTGCCGCTGGTGCCGGCCGGAACGCCACGGGGGCCGATCGCGGGGCCCGCCCTGATCGTCGCTGCGCACTCGACGCTCGTGCTCGAGTCCGGCTGGCAGGCTCGCCGCCTCGAGGACGGCGAGTGGCTGCTCGAGCGCACCCGCACCGAGGCGCCGCTTCCGGCGTGGCAGACGAGTGCGCCGTGCGAGCGGGCCGATCCGGCGCGCGTCGAGATCTTCAACAATCTCTACATGCACATCGCCGAGCAGATGGGCGAGGTGCTCAGGGCCACCGCGCAGTCGGTGAACATCAAGGAGCGGCTGGATTACTCGTGCGCGCTGTTCGATGCCGCGGGCGGTCTGGTCGCTAATGCGCCGCACATGCCGGTACACCTCGGTTCGATGGGTGCGAGCGTGCGCGCGGTGATTCGGGCACGAGCCGGCCGGTTGCGCCCCGGCGAGGCGTGGCTGCTCAACAGTCCCTATCATGGCGGCACGCACCTGCCGGACATGACGGTCGTGACGCCGGTGTTCCTCTCCGGGTCAGCCGAGCCGGACTGCTTCGTCGCCTCGCGCGCCCATCACGCCGATATCGGCGGCAGCACGCCGGGGTCGATGCCGCCCTTCAGCGGTACGATCGAGGAGGAGGGCGTGCTCTTTGAGTGCTTCGCGCTGCTCGAGGGCGGCCGCCTGCGCGAGTCGGAGCTGCGCGCGGCGCTCGCCGGCGCCCGCTATCCGGCGCGCCGCCCGGATCAGAACCTCGCCGACCTGCGCGCGCAGCTCGCGGCCAATGCACGCGGCATCGGCGAGATCGAGCGGGCCGTATCTCGCCACGGACTCGGGGCGGTGCGCGCGTACATGCGCCATGTGCAGGTCAATGCGGCCGAGTGCATGCGCGAGGCGATCGCGCGGCTGCGCTCGGGCGAGTTCCGCTACGAGCTCGATGACGGCCAGGTGATCACCGTGCGCGTCAGCATCGAGGCCGGCCGCGCGCACATCGACTTCACCGGCACCTCGGGCATGCATTCGGGCAACTTCAACGCCCCGCGCGCGGTGTGCATCGCCGCGGTGGTATACGTATTTCGCACGCTCATCGCGCGGCCGATTCCGCTCAACGAGGGCTGCCTCGAGCCGCTCACCATCCACATCCCGCCGGGCTCGCTGCTCGATCCGCGACCACCGGCAGCCGTGGCCGCGGGCAATGTGGAGACCTCGCAGTGCATCGTCGATGCGCTCTACGGCGCGCTCGGGGTGCTCGCCGCCTCGCAAGGCACGATGAACAATCTCAC
>JAJXWE010000221.1 GCA_021781775.1 Pseudomonadota bacterium
CGGTCAATCCGCACGCCCTGAGCTACCTGAACCGTCTGTCCGACCTGCTGTTCGTGCTGGCCCGGATCCTGGCCCGTCACGAGCGCGGCAGCGAGGTGCTCTGGCGGCACGATCGGGCCTGACGGGCATCGCCGCGTCCCCGGGGCTGCAACTTTAGGCGCCCTGGCGTGTTCTGGGCACATTCCGCCACGGAGACGCCCATGACTCGCACCATCCGACTCGCTCTTGCCGGTCTGTCCCTGGTCGCGGCCGCCGCCCTGACGGTCTTCGGAACCGCGTTGCCCGCGGTGGCGAGCGCCAGCAGCGGTACGACGGTTTCACAGACCTACCCATGGAACTCGGACAGCATGGCCGTCGATGTGCCCGCCGACGTCGACTATCGTCCTGGGCCGGCCTGGCACCTGACGATCACGGCCCCCGAGCGCACGCTGCGGCAGCTCGTGGTAGAGAACGGGCGCATCCGCGCCAAGCCACACTCGTGCTTTTCGCTGATCCCCTTCTGCATCAGCTTCGGAACGGACGTCGAGGACACCGTGCACGTCGAGATCAGCGGCCCGGCGCTGCGCGCGATCAGCGTCGACGGCGCGGCCAGGATCCGGCTCCACCAGGTGCACCAGGACCGGCTCGCGCTGAAGATCGATGGCAGCGGTACGGTGCGCGGTACTGGGACTGTCCAGGACCTCTCGGTCGCGATCGATGGCTCCGGCGACATTCATCTGGGGCGCCTGATCGAGCAGCGGGCGCGCGTCGGAATCAGCGGCAGCGGTAAGGTCTCCATCGCGCCGACCGACAGCGTGACGGTGCGCATCAACGGCGCGGGCAAGGTGTGGCTGCACTCCAATCCGGCGCACGTCTCGACGCACATCGACGGCGCCGGAGAGGTGCGGCGGGTCGCGGCCGAACGCTGATCCGCTCGGTCCGGTCGCGGAATCGGTCTGGGCGGCCGGGCCGGTGCGGCCCGGTTTTTCTGGGGCCGCTACGCTTCGAGCTGGCGCTCGAGCTGGGTGCGGGAGAACAGTCCGCGCACGCTGGTCGTTCCCGACTCGGGCCGCTCGAGCACCACGATGTGCGTCGTGGCGCGCCGGGCGCGGAACTGCTCGGCGATGTCCTGGACGCTCGCGGCGCGCACCATTTCCCACTCCAGCGTCGGCACGTGCTCCCAGGGGGTCATGATGTGGCCCACCTGGATCTCGTCGTGGCGCGTAAATCCCGCCTCGTGCAGGAACTGCATGGGCCGCTCGCCCTGGATGTCGTACGAGGTGATCAGCCCGATCACGCTCTCGCCCCGGGCCACCAGCAGCGCCCGCACACCCGCAACCATCATGTCGCGCAGCGCATCGTCGATGGGCCGCTCGGCCGTGACCCACACCGGGGCTTGTACGGAGAAGTCGGTCATGACCCGCGTGGCCGGGTCAGCGGGCGCGACGCGCGAGCGGTGGATCGGGGCCGGGCGTCGCGGCGTCTGGCGGCCGAGGGCCGGACCCGCCGGCGGCGGATCGTCGGTGCGTGCCGGGACGAAATGCCCGCTGCGATCGGAGTCTCTGTCAAACATGGTTCTCTCCCTAACGGCCCCACGATGGCCGAAGATTGCGAGCTGAAGCGCTGTCCTGCGCACCACCTTGCGCCGGCAGCCTGCCCAGTGTGCGGCGCGACGAGGGGCCACGCGCATCTCTCGGGCGAGAGACGGCGCACGAGGCGAGACAGCGATTTGACCGCTGGGGTCGGTGGAGTTCCCGGTCGCGGTGTTTTCGGAGTGCCCAAAAAACCGGGCCGCGTGATTGCTCACGCGGCCCTGGCTCCCCCCTCGACCTGTGCCCGGCTGGTCAGCCGTCGCATTGTTCTTCGTTTTGCGCGAATTCGGTCCGCGCGGGCGCGAGCCTGCGGTTACCGTCGCGATGTTGCTCGGATGGTATCGCTCTCATCCTTTGCGTCAAGTTGTTTTGTACAGTCGTTGCTGAAACGCAACGCTTAGTTCCGCCCGGTCTGCCGCGCGCCCAGCAGCCCTCGCCAGCGCTGCCAGTCGAAGGCCGGCCCCGGATCGGTCTTGCGTCCCGGCGCGATGTCGCTGTGCCCGACGATGCGCTCGGCGTCGAGCGTGGGGTAGGCGGCCAGCAGCAATGCCGTGAGCGCGGCCAGGCTTTCGTATTGTGCGTCCGCGTAGGGCATCGTGTCGGTGCCCTCGAGCTCGATGCCGATGGAGAAGTCGTTGCAGGCCGTGCGGCCGCGATACTCCGAGCGGCCGGCGTGCCAGGCGCGCAGCCCGAAGCCGACGTATTGGGTCAGGGCGCCGTCGCGCCGTACGAGAACGTGTGCCGAGACCCGCAGTCCCGCTACCTCGCGCAGACTCACCGGCGCATCGGCCGGCACGTTGCCGGTGAACAGCCGGTCGATCCACGGTCCGCCGAACTGCCCCGGTGGCAGGCTGATGCCGTGGATCACGACGAGCTCGGGCCGCGCGCCGTCGGGGCGCGCATCGCAATGTGGCGAGATGACCTGGCACACACCGCTCAGCAGGCCGGTGGCGGTATCGATCTGGACGGAGCGGATCGGCGTGCTCAAGGTTGGCTGGGCGCAGCTGTGTGGCGGAGCGCGTGCCGCCCTCGCGGCCGATCATGCCACAATCGCTCCATGAGAACCGACAACGCCACCTACGTCGAGCGCGACCTCGCGCATGTCTGGCATCCGTGCACGCAGATGAAGGATCACGAGCACGTGCCGCTCATCCCGGTCCGCCGCGGCGAGGGTGCCTGGCTCGAGGACTTCGAGGGCAAGCGCTACCTGGACGCGATCAGCTCCTGGTGGGTCAACCTCTTCGGTCACGCCAATCCGCGCATCAACGCCGCGGTCCGCGAGCAGCTCGAGCGGCTCGAGCAGGTGATTCTCGCCGGCTTCACGCACGAGCCGGTGATCCGCCTCTCCGAGGCGCTCGCCGCGGTGGCCCCCGCCGGCCTGACGCGCTGCTTCTACGCCGACAACGGCTCCTCGGCGGTCGAAGTGGCGGTGAAGATGAGCTTCCACTACTGGCGCAACGTCGGCCGCGGCGCCAAGCGCCGGTTCATAACGCTGTCCAACAGTTACCACGGGGAGACGCTCGGCGCGCTCGCGGTGGGCAACGTCGAGCTGTACAAGCAGATCTACCAGCCGCTGCTGATGGACGTCATCACCGTCCCCTCGCCGGACTGCTACGAGCGCGAGCCCGGGGAGAACTGGGTCGAGCACTCGCGGCGCAAGTTCGCGCACATGGAGGCGGCGCTGGCACGGCATGCGCACGAGACGGCCGCGGTGATCCTCGAGCCGCTCGTGCAGTGCGCCGGGGGCATGCGCATGTACGACCCGGTGTACCTGCAGCTGCTGCGCGAGGCGTGCGACCGGCACCAGGTGCACCTGATCGCCGATGAGGTCGCGGTCGGCTTCGGGCGCACCGGTACGATGTTTGCCTGTGAGCAGGCCGGCATCCGCCCCGATCTGATGTGTCTCTCGAAGGGGTTGACCGCGGGCTACCTGCCGCTTTCGGCGGTGCTTGCCACCGAACCGATCTATGCCGCGTTCTACGACGAGTACGTCAAACTCAACGCCTTTCTGCACTCGCATAGCTTCACCGGCAATCCGCTGGCCTGCAGCGCGGCGCTGGCCTGCCTCGATATTTTCCGCAGCGACCGGGTGCTCGAGCGCAACCGCGCGTTGAGTGCCCATCTGGGCGAGCGGGCCCGCACGCTCGCGGACCATCCGCACGTCGCGGAGGTGCGCCAGCACGGCATGATCGTCGCGGCCGAGCTGGTGCAGGACAAGGCCACGCGCCGACCGTACCCCTGGCAGGAGCGACGCGAGCTGACGATTTATCGCCATGCGCTCTCGCGAGGGGTGCTGCTGCGCCCGGTGGGCAGCGCCGTGTATTTCATGCCGCCCTACGTGATCACCCCGGAGGAGATCGACCTGATGGTCGAGGTGGCTCGCGAGGGCATCGAGCTCGCGACGTGCGCCTGACCCGCGTTTACGTGCCTGGCCCGCTCGAGGCGGGGGGCGCCTGCGCTCTGCGGGGCGAGCCGGCCCATCACGTCGTGCGGGTGCTGCGTCTCGGCGTCGGTGCGCGCGTCGATGTCTTCGATGGGCAGGGCGCCGAGTACGTGGGCCGCATCGAGGCGGTGCGCAAGGGCGAAGTGATGCTCATGCTCGGCGCGCGACGTGACGGCAGCGCCGAATCCCCGCTGCGGCTCACCCTGGCGCAGGGCGTCTCGCGCGGCGAGCGGATGGACTGGGTGGTGCAGAAGGCAGTCGAGCTCGGCGCTGCGCACATTGTGCCGGTGCTGACCGAGCGCAGTGTGGTGCGCCTCGATGCCGGCCAAGCGCACAACAAACAGTGCCACTGGCAGCGCATCGCCGTGGCCGCCTGCGAGCAGAGCGGGCGCAGTCGG
>JAJXWE010000222.1 GCA_021781775.1 Pseudomonadota bacterium
TGGGCGAGAGCACCGTCTATCCGGATCGGGAGCTCGCGATCAACGCCGGCCGCGTGTTCGGCCCGCTGCAGGGCATTGCCACGCACGATCCGGCCTTCGGGATGGAGGCGGTATGGATCGAGCCAGCCAATCGCGATCACGCCCAGGCGCTCGGCTATACCGTGGTCGACCCGAGCACGGTGATCGCCACCCACCTGTCGTTCATTCTCCAATCGCACGCGCAGGAAATCCTCGGCCACGAGGAAGTCCAGCAGTTGCTGAACACCCTGGCCAAGAGTGCCCCGAAACTCGTCGAGGATTTGGTACCGCGGGTACTGCCGCTGGCCGCGCTGGTACGCGTCTTGCAAGGACTTCTGGCTGAACGCATACCGATTCGCAACATGCGCACCATCATGGAAACGCTCGCTGAACACGCACCCCGCTCACAAGATCCGTCCGTCCTGCTGCCGCTGGTGCGCATCGCGCTCGGCCGGCAGATCGTGCAGGACATCGCCGGCGTGAGCGGCGAGCTGCCCGTCATCACTTTCGAGCCGGACCTCGAGCGGCTGCTGCAGGGATCACTCACCGCAAGCGCGACCAGTGCCGGGCTCGAACCGGGGCTCGCCGAGCGGCTGCAGCAGCGCGTCAACGAGGCGACGCAGCAGCAGGAGGCCTCCGGCGCCGCCCCCGTACTGCTCGTCCCGCCCCCCCTGCGCTCGTCGATGGCGCGGTTCCTGCGCGCCGCCCTGCCCAACCTGCACGTACTCGCATGGAACGAAATACCTGACAACCGCAAGGTCCGCGTCGTCACCGCGGTGGGCAGGTAATCCATGAAGATCGTACGACACACCGCACCGGACATGCGCCAGGCGCTGCGTGCAATTCGCGAGCAGCTCGGCGAGGACGCGGTCATTCTCTCCTCGCGGCGCGGGACGAATGGTGTGGAAGTGACGGCCGCGGTGGATTTCGATGCCGCGCGCCTCGACGGCGCTGCCAAGCCGGCTGAACTGCGGGTCGCGCCCGAGCCGGCCTTCGTCCCCGCCTTGCCGCCGGCCGCTGCGGATGCCTCGGCCGAGGCGATGGGCAATGAATTGAAGACGCTGCGGCGGATGCTCGAGACCCAGCTGGCGCAGCTGGCCTGGAACGAGCGCTCGAGGCGCCATCCGGTGCACGTCGAGCTGCTGCGCGAGCTCTCTGAGATCGGGGTCGCCCAGGATCTGGCTGATCACCTCGTCGGACAATTGCCACCCGGCGTGGATCTGGCGCAGGGACGTCGGTTTACCGTCGCCGGGCTCTCGCAGTACCTGCAGGTCACCGGCGACCGCTGGCTCGATAGCGGTGGCTGCGTGGCGTTCATCGGCGCCACTGGGGTCGGCAAGACCACCATGCTCGCCAAGCTCGCGGTGCGGTGGATTCTGCGCCACGGCCCGAAGGACCTGGCGCTGGTGGCCTCGGACACCGTGCGCATCGGCGCCCAGGACCAGATGCACGCCCTGGGGCAGTTGCTCGGAGTGCCGGTGCACGTGCCGGAGCGCTTCGAGGCGTTGCCACAACTGCTCGCGGGTCTGAACCGGCACCGGCTGGTGCTGATCGACACCCCGGGAGCCAGCGTGCGCGATGCGCAGTTCGACGCACGGCTCGCCGTGCTCGCCGCCTGTGCCCCCCGGCTGGAGCCGGCGCTGGTGCTGGCCGCGAGTACCCAGGCCGGCGCGCTCGAGGAGACGATCGCGCGCTGCGCGGTTCTGAAGCCTGCTTCGTGCCTGCTCACCAAGATGGACGAGGCCGCAAGCCTCGGCGGCGCGCTCTCGGCTCTGATTCACGCGCGGCTGCCGGTCTCCTACGTCAGCGACGGACAGCGCGTTCCCGAGGACCTGCGCCCGGCGCGCGCCCTCGAACTGATCACTCAGGCGGTGCGGCTCGCCAAGACGAGCGGCGCTGCCGCGGACGAAGATCTCCTGCGACGACGATTCGGAAAGCTTGCACATGCCAACACCTGAGCTCAGCTTGATCAACAACGCCAAACTCAAGGCGCTCGCACAGCCGGTGCAGGTCATCGCCGTCACCGGTGGTAAGGGCGGCGTCGGCAAGACCAGTGTGTCGGTAAATCTGGCTACCGCTCTGGCCACGCGCAAGCGCGTCGTGCTGCTCGACGGCGATCTGGGGCTGGCCAACGCCGATGTGTTCCTCGGACTTTCACCACGCTACACGCTCGCGCACGTCATCAGCGGCGAGCGCACTCTCGACGAGGTGCTGATCCAGGCACCGCAGGGATTTCAGGTGGTCCCCGCGGCCTCCGGGGCGGCCGACCTGGCCACCATGGGCGCCACCGAGCATCTCGGACTGGTGCGTGCGTTCAGTTCCCTTGCCGCCCAGGTCGAAGTACTGATCATCGATACGGCCGCCGGCATCGCTCAGGGCGTGCTGCAGTTCGCACAGGCAGCGCAGCAGATCCTGGTGGTCATCTGCGACGAACCCGCCTCTCTCACGGACGGCTACGCGCTCATCAAGGTCCTCAGCCGCAATCACGGCGTCGGACGCTTCAGGGTACTCACCAATCGAGTGCGCGGGTCGGGAGCCGGGCGAGAACTGTTCGAGCGCTTCGAACGCGTCACGACGCGCTTTCTTGATGTGGTGCTCGAATTCGCCGGCGAGATTCCCGAGGACGAGTATCTGCACCGCTCGGTGCGCGAGCAGCGGCCGGTGTGCGACGCCTATCCGGCGAGCGGCGCGGCGCGCGCCTTCCGGAAACTGGCCGATGCGGCCGACAAGTGGCCCGTGCCGCCCGGCCCGCGTGGCAACATCGAATTCTTCGTGGAGCGGCTGGTGCAGCGCGGCGCCGCAAAGCTGGCGGTGGTGCCGTGAACGCAGCCAGTGCCTACGGCGGACCGCAGCGCCTGCGCGCCGCGCCCGACGCGGCTGACCTGGTGAGCCGGCACGTAGAGCTGGTGAAGCGCATTGCCTATCACCTCGCCGGACGGTTGCCGCCCTCGGTGGAGATTGACGACCTGATGCAGGCCGGAATGCTCGGCCTGCTGGAAGCGGCGTCCAACTACGCCGCCGACCGGGGCGCCAGCTTCGAGACCTACGCCGGTATACGCATCCGCGGCGCGATGATCGATGCTCTGCGCAAACTGGACTGGGCGCCGCGCTCAGTGCACCGCAAGGCGCGCGCCGTAGCCGCCGCGGTACAGGAAATCGAGCGCCAGACTGGCCGCGACGCACGCGACAGCGAAATCGCATCACGCCTCGGCGTGTCTCTCGAGGAATACCACACCATCGTCCAGGACGCGGCGAGCTGCCGGCTCGCAGCGCTCGATGATGCCGCGGTGACAGTCGAAGGCGAGGCGGACCCGTTCATCGAAACTGCCGACGACGAGTTCCGTGGAGCACTCGCCACGGCCATCGACGGGCTGCCGGAACGCGAGCGGCTCGTGATGTCGCTCTACTACACGGAAGGACTCAACCTCAAGGAAATCGGCGCGGTACTGCGGGTCACAGAATCACGCGCCTGCCAGCTACATGGGCAGGCTCTGGTCCGCCTGAAGGCGCGTTTGAGCGAATGGCGCGATGGTCCGAAGGCGACCGCAACAGCGATGCGAGGCAAACAGTGAGCAAAGATGTGCACTTCCTGGTGGTCGATGACTTCTCGACCATGCGGCGCATTATCAAGAACCTCCTTCACGACCTCGGTTACCCCAATGTGACGGAGGCCGATGATGGACAAACCGCCCTGCCTCTGCTGAAGGCGGGCAACTTCGATTTTCTGATCACCGACTGGAACATGCCGGGCATGCCTGGTCTCGATCTCGTCAAGGCCGTGCGCGCCGACGCACGGCTCGCCGCGCTGCCGGTGCTCATGCTCACCGCAGAGGCCAAGCGCGACCAGATCATCGAAGCGGCGCAGGCGGGCGTGAACGGCTACGTGATCAAGCCGTTCACCGCGGAAACCCTCAAGGAAAAGCTCGACAAGATTCTGAGCGCAACCGGGAAGTGAGAGAACCATGTCGAATTTTTCCGTCTTGAAGGGCGAGTACGGCATCTACCTGGAGGCGATGGGCGAGGCCTTCCAGTGCGATGACGAGTCGGCTTTCTTCACAGCCGTGGATCGCATCGTGCAAATGCGCGAACCGAAGATGCTCTGCGAGATCCGCAAGCTCACCGGCGATCTGCACAAGGCGCTCGAGCGCTTCAGCATCGAATCGAGGCTCGCCGACTTCGCCGCGCACGAGATTCCAGGCGCCCGCGCCCGGCTGACCCACGTGATTGACATGACCGACAAAGCCGCGCACCGCACGCTCGACTTGGTCGAACAATCCGGACCCCTCGCCGAGCGTACCGCTCGTGCGGCGGGCAATCTGCTCGAGTCCCTGACCGCGGCGCGCGGCCTCGAGACACCGGCGGGGTCGACGCCGGCGTTG
>JAJXWE010000223.1:0-1854 GCA_021781775.1 Pseudomonadota bacterium
GGGTGATCGATGCGACCGGAGATGCGGATGTGGCTGCGCGTGCTGGTGCCCCGGTGCGCAAGGCGCCGCGCGAGCAGCTCATGGCGGCCTCGGTGATGTTCTCTATGGCCGGTGTGAACAAGAAGCGGTTCCTCGAGCAGGTCAAAGCCGATCCACAGCGCTACCGGGACTGGCGTGGCAACGGAGAGTGGAACATCCAGACTTCGGGCAAGGAAGACGACATGTTCTCGCCGTTTTTGCGCAAGCCCTTCAAGCGCGCGGTCGAGGCAGGCGTGATCCCGGCAGGGCTCAGCACCATCGCCGGCACCTGGGGCAGCGTCACGGACCAGGGCGACCTGACGTACCTGAATCTCATCCAGCTGCCGAACGTCGATGGTACCGACCCCAACGATCTGACCGCCGCGGAGATCGAGGGGCGCCGTCAGGCGATTTATGCGATCGAGGCGCTCAAGCGCTTCATGCCCGGGTGCGAGCAGGCGAAGTTGCGCAATTTCGGAATGACCCTCGGGGTCCGCGACACGCGTAAGATCGACGCAATGTACAACCTCACCGAGACGGATGTGCGCTGCGAAGGTCGCTTCGACGATGCCATCGGCATCTTTCCGGAGTTCATCGATGGCTACGGGTTGCTCATCATTCCGACCACTGGCCGGTATTTCCATGTCCCGTATCGCGCGCTCGTGCCAAAGGACGTGGGTAACCTGCTGGTAGCCGGACGGGCGATCGGTGGTGACCGCATCTCGCACGCGGCGGTGCGCAACATGATGTGCTGTGCGGTGAGCGGGCAGGGCGCCGGGGTCGCTGCGGCGGTTTCGCTGCGCCGGGGCGAACCTTGTAACTCGGTCGACATCGATGCGGTGCAGCAGGAATTGCGTCGCCAGGGCGCTCGTATCCGGTGAGTGCCGCGTCGAGCACCACCGCCGAGAGCCGCCGTGTCGCCCCTGGCGCCGGGCGCTGGTGGGTGCTCGTGCTGCTCAGCTTGGCGATCGCCGGTTGCTATTACGAGTATGACGCGATCGCGCCGGTCGCCGATCTGTTGCGTCTTGAGCGCGGGTTCACGCAGGGACAAATCGGCATGCTGAACGCGGTGTTCAGCCTCCCGAACATCTTTCTCGCCCTGCTGGGCGGCGTCCTCATCGACCGGCTTGGACCGGCGCGGGTGGCGGTGGCGACCGGGGGCTTGTGCCTGCTGGGGGCGGTGCTGACTGCGGTCGGTACACCCTACGGAGTGATGCTGACGGGCCGGCTGATCTTCGGTGTGGCCGAGGAAGCGCTGTTCATCGCCCTGCTCGCTGGGCTCGCGCAATGGTTCTCCGCAGGCGCCGCCGCGCTTGCGATGAGCGTGTTCTTCAGCGTCGCGCGCATCGGGTCATACGCAGCCGATACCTCCCCGGACTGGGGGGCGGGCCTTTACGGCCACGGTTGGCAGAGGCCGCTGTCCGTCGCCGCAGCCGTCACCGCGGTGAGTTTTGTTGCGGCGCTGGTCTACGGCGTTATCGACCGGCAGGCGCGGATCCGAGGGCGTCTGCCCGCCGGGCGCCCATCCGAGCCGTTCTACTGGTCGGATCTGGTGAGCTTCGATCTGTCTTATTGGTACATCCTGACGCTCAATGTCCTGTTCGCGGCGGTCTTCTTTCCGTTTCGCAGCACCTTTGCGATCGAGTACTTCCAGGACGCCAAGGGTCTGACGCTGCAACAGGCGGGGTTGGCGAACAGCTGGGTGTTCCTGGCGGCGATTTTCGCCACGCCGTTGTTCGGTTACCTCGCCGATCGGCTAGGACGCCGTTCCATGATGATGCTGATCGGGACACTGCTGATGCCGTTGGTCTTCCTGATTCTCGGTACCACGGATTG
>JAJXWE010000223.1:1864-4391 GCA_021781775.1 Pseudomonadota bacterium
ACGGATTGGAGCCTGTGGATCTCGACAGCGTTGATGGGGGTGAGCTTCTCCGTGGTGCCCGCGGTGATCTGGCCCTCGACGGCGATGCTGGTCGAGCCCCGCCGGCTCGGTACTGCGTTCGGCCTGATCAATCTGCTGCAGAATCTGCTCCTGGCGCTGTCTAATCTGACGGCCGGATGGCTCGCGGAGCGGTCACATGCGAGCGCAGCGAATCCGCAGGGCTACGACCCGATGATCTGGTACTTCGGCCTACTCAGTCTCGTGGCACTGGTGTCGGTGGCCTTGCTCTGGCGCCGCGAGCGCGGACCGCACGGTCACGGGCTCGAGTCCATTCGCAGCCTGACGGCCGGGGGTGATTCGACGCTTCAGCCCGGCCGCGATGCGACTTGACGGGGCTGTTTCCGGTCTGCAATATTCGGCCAATTGAATGAGTATTTAAAGCGGGAAACGGCCGCAATAAGAACCCATAACCGATTGATCTTAATAGTATAAGTTTTTAGGGCTCTCGGGACTCCGTCGATGGCATTGGATGTTCGGGAGTGTGGCTATTGAATAAGCAATCAAATCATCTGCGTGACGACATGCGTAACGCCCCGGCTCAGGACTCCGCCGAGGATCCACGCCGCAGCCAGCTGATTGACGTCACGATCGACAGCTTGGCAGAGGTCGGTTACGTCGGAACGACCCTGGCTCAGATTGCACGCCGCGCCGGAGTCTCTCCGGGGCTGGTGGCGCATTACTTCGGAGAAAAAGATGCTCTGTTCGAGGCCACGTTCCGCACGCTGGCCAGGCGAACGGCCCGGCGCACCCTGGCGCGCCTGCTGCTTGCGGGAACCGCGCGCGGCCGCGTGCAGGCGGTCATCGATGCCAACCTCGGACCCGAGGAGTTCGACCTGCGCACGGGCCGAGCGTGGCTGGCGTTCTGGGGCCAGGTTCCGCATGTCCCGGCGCTCGAGCGGGTACAGCGCGCCTACCAGCGCCGGATGCTGTCCAATCTGCGCCACGACCTAGCCCAGTTGCTTCCGGCGCAGGAGGCCTTCGGTCTTGCTGGAATGATTGCGGCGATGATCGATGGAGTCTGGTTGCGCGCCGCGCTGTCACGCTGGCAGGAGGCTGACAGCGAAAGCGCCCGGGCCATGCTGACCGGGCTGCTCGATAGCCGCCTGCATGCCTCGAGCGGGGCCGGCGAGGCGGCCGCGGGCGAGGTCGCTGCTCCCGTGCGCGCACGGTCCGTGGGCGCGACCCGCTTCACCACCGTCAATCCCGCCACAGGGGAAGTACTGGCGGAGCTGCGTGTTGACGGACCGGCGGAGGTCGCGGCGGCCGTGGCGCGGGCGCTGCCGGCGCAACGGCGCTGGGCTGCCATGACAGGTGCGGAGCGCGGCCGAATTCTGCGTCGGGCGGCCGATCTGCTCCGCGCGCGAAATGACGAGCTCGCGGAGCTGGAGACGCGCGATACCGGCAAACCGATTCAGGAAACGCGCGTCGTAGACGTCATCTCGGGCGCGGAATGCTTCGAGTACTACGCCGGAATCGCCGCGCAGCTGTCCGGTGAGCACGTGCAGCTCGGCGAGCAGGCCTTCGGTTATACCCGACGCGAGCCGCTCGGCGTCGTTGCGGGCATCGGCGCATGGAATTACCCGCTGCAGATCGCCTGCTGGAAGAGCGCGCCGGCACTCGCCTGCGGCAACGCGATGATCTTCAAACCCGCGGAACTGACACCGCTCACCGCTCTGCGCCTACGCGACATTCTGGCTGAGGCAGGCATTCCGGAGGGCGTGTTCCAGGTGGTGCAGGGCTTCGCGGATACGGGCAGGCAGCTCACCGCGCATCCGGACATCCGCAAAGTTTCCCTGACCGGCGAAGTTGGCACCGGCAAGGCGGTCATGGCCGATGCGGCGGCCACGCTGAAGCAGGTCACCCTTGAGCTCGGTGGCAAGTCTCCGCTGATCGTGTTCCAGGATGCACAGCTCGACAACGCGGTCTCAGGTGCGCTTCTCGGCAATTTCTACTCCGCCGGCGAGGTGTGCTCAAACGGGACGCGCGTCTTCGTGCACCGCTCGGTGATGGACGCGTTTCTCGAGCGGCTCGTGGCGCGCGTACGCCAGATGCGCATCGGCAATCCGCTCGATCCGCTGACGCAGGTGGGCGCGTTGATCTCTCAGGAGCATATGAACAAGGTGCTGGGCTACATCGCGCGCGGCAAGGCTGAAGGAGCGCGACTGCTGGTCGGCGGACAGCGTCTGACCGGAGGTGATCTCGCCAATGGCGCGTTCGTCGAGCCGACCGTGTTTGCCGGCTGCCGCGACGACATGGCGATCGTGCGAGAGGAGATTTTCGGGCCAGTCATGGCGGTGCTCGAATTCGACGAAGAGGACGAAGTCGTTGCGCGCGCCAACGCAACGCCGTTCGGACTTTCGGCGGGCGTATTTACGAATGATCTGCAGCGTGCGCACCGAGTGATCGCGCGCCTCGAGGCGGGCACCTGCTGGATCAATCACTACAACATCACGCCGATCGAGTTGCC
>JAJXWE010000224.1 GCA_021781775.1 Pseudomonadota bacterium
TCTGCCGCCGGCGAGGATCGGGCCACCCGTGTACGGCCGGCCGCGCGCCGCCGCCAGACCGGCGAGCAACGCGGTGAGTTCCTGGGGGTTGCCCAGATCCGCGCCGCGCGAGTTCAGACGCGAGTCATACAGGTGCGGTGGCTCGCGTACGCCGGAGGGGCGCTGGGGGTTTTCGGGAAGGATCTGTCCCACGACGTGCTCCACGGGAATGCGTTTATTAAGAAAGTGGTGAACGAAGGAGGTGTTGGCGCCGTTCTCGAGCAACCGGCGCACCAGGTATGGCAACAGGTCCTGATGGGTGCCGACCGGCGCGTACACGCGCACCGGCGGCAGCTGCGGTTGCTCGGCGCGCACCACCCCGTACAGCGCCTGTCCCATGCCGTGCAGCCGCTGGAACTCGTAGCGCGCGCCGCTCGGGGCAAGCGCGGCGACCGCCGCGACGGTGAGCGCGTTGTGCGTGGCGAACTGTGGATAGATCACATCGGCGGCCGCGAACAGGCGCCGCACGCACACCAGGAAGCTCGCGTCCGTGACTGCCTTGGTCGTGTACACCGGGAAACTCGCGAGTCCGCGCTCCTGGGCGCGCTTGATCTCGGCGTCCCAATAGGCGCCCTTAACCAGGCGCACGCTCATGCGCCGGTCAGTCGCGCGCGCCAGCGCGGCGACCCACTCGATCACGAGCGGTGCGCGGCGGCCGTAGGCCTGCACCGCGAGTCCCAGTCCCTCCCAGTTGCCGGTCTGTCGGTCGCGCGCCATCGCCTCGATGACATCGAGCGAGAGGTCGAGCCGGTCGGCCTCCTCGGCGTCGACTGTGAGACCGATGCCCGCGCGGCAGGCCGCCCGGGCGAGCTCAACGGCGCGCGGCACTAGCTGCTCGAGGACTCGGGGGCGTTGTGTCAGCAGGTAGCGCGGTTCGAGCGCGGAGAGCTTCACGGATATGCCCGAGCGTGCGTACACGGCCCCGGCGGGCTGGCGGCCGAGCGCCTCGATCGCATCCCGGTACGCCTGGAAGTAGCGCTCCGCGTCGGAATCGGTGCGCGCCCCTTCGCCCAGCATGTCGAAGGAGCACAGCGCCAGGTCGCTGCGGCGCCTGCCGCGCGCGAGCGCCGCTTCGATCGACTCCCCGACGATAAAGGCGTGGCCCATCAGGCGCATCGCCCGACGCATGATGCGACGGGTCGCCGGAGCCAGGGGGCTGCGCGGCGCCGGTGAGCGCGTGAGCAGCGCGTGTGCATCGGGGAGCATGCGCCCGGCGCCGCGCAGCAGAGCGAGACCCAGGCGGACCTGCAGGTTCGCCGCGCTGTTCCCGCCGCGCAGCGCCGCCAACCGCTCGGCGATCAGGCGGTCGGCGCTGAGCGCGTCCGGGGTGCGCAGCAGCGCCTCGGCGAGGCTCATCAGCGCCTTGCCCTCGGCGCTGTCGAGGGGGAACTGCCCGAGCAGCGACTCCACCAGCGAGCCGGCGCGCGCGTGCGCGCGGGCGGCGCTCACCCAGTGCAGGGCCTGGGCACGGGCCGCCTGCAGCGGCTGCTCCACGGTGAGCAGCTCAGCGCGCAGGGCCTCGACGGCCGGCGCCTCGGCGCACAGCGTCGATGAGCGGATGCGCTCGCGCAGACCGTCGAGGTCGTTCGGATCCTGGGGGAGCACCCGGTGGGCGGGCATGGCGGTCATGAGGCACGCGATGGACAGGATAATGTGCTTATGGTATCTGGGTAGGTAGAGAATATTTTTACGTTTTGGCACTATTAACAGCAAAATTAACTGGTAATGAGACAGAAAGCCGCCGCCGGTTCCCCGGCACTCGACCGGATCGACCGCAAGCTGCTGGGGCGGCTGCAGGAAGACGGGCGCGTGCCGGTCTCCCAGCTCGCCCGCGAGGTCAATCTCACCGTCACCCCGACGCTCGAGCGCATCCGTCGCCTCGAGGCTGCGGGCTTCATCAGCGGGTATTTCGCCCGGCTCAATGCACGGCGCTTGGGCCTCGGTCTGCTGGTCTACGTGGAGGTGACGCTCGACCGGACCACGCCGGAGGCGTTCGAGCGCTTCAAGGAAATGGTCGCCGCGCACGACGAGATCATGGAATGCCACATGGTCGCCGGCGGCTTCGACTACCTGCTCAAGGTGCGCGTGAAGGACATGGAGCGCTACCGCACGCTGCTCGGGGAAACGATCGCCAACATCCGCGGCGTGCAGCAGACGCACAGCTATTTCGTGATGGAGGAAGTGAAGTCGACCCATCGGCTCGGCATCCCGGAATGAGGCGCACGGGCGGTTCGTGCACGACAGCCACGGCCTGACGCGTCGCGATGCTGTGCCGCACACGGTGTTCCAGACCATCGCGGCCGGTCCGGCGGTGGATCTGCGCGCGGCGCCGCTGTCGCACGACCGGGCAGCGTGGACGCATCCCGACGACTACGGCAGTTGCCAGCACATCGCACGTCGAGCGCGCGAGGCGGCGGTACAGATCATCCGCTACGCCTCGGTACGCGATCCGGAGCATGCAGGGTGCGCGGCGGTACTCGAGTGTCGCGCGCTGGTGGGCGGAGTGCGTCAGCGGCAGACGTGGTTTTTGACGGTCGATCGACAGCGCGCCTCGTGGGTGCGCGCCGACGGGCAACGCCGCGAGCAGTTTGAGTTCCGGTTCGCCTGAGTTCCCCGGGGGGCGGGCCGTTTACACCCCGGCGTTGATCTGCGGCGGCTCGTTGTCCATCAGGGACATCGCGCGCCGTCGCGCTGCATCCGGATCGATCCGCCCGGCCGCGACATCGGCGGGCAGCCGCGCGTGCTCGCGGTGCCGCACTCCGGTGAGTGCCATGGCGAGGTGGTGCGCCACGTTGGCCAGCGCCGCGCGAACCTCGGGCGCGAACTGCTCGCCATCGCGCGGACGGCACACGAGCGCTCCGAGCAGCGATTCCGCCACGGTCATGGGCAAAGCGATTCCCTCGGTCCCGACGCGATTGGCCTGCGCCGCGAGCGCCACCGGCGCGTGCGTGGCCCGCAGCGCAACGAACACCGGATCGTCCGCATCGACCTGCGCCGGCCACGACTCGTCGCTCGTGGCGCGCCGGCGATAGCATGTCGCGCTGCGCTCGTAGAGCGCGACCGTGCCGCACTGTCCCTGCAGCCGCTCGATCGCCATCTCGAGCAGGTGCGCCTCGCGCTCCACGTACGGGCATTCCCGCGCGAACCGCTCCAGGGCGAGCAGCGCCAGCCGCTGGGCGCGGAAGAACGTCTGCTCGATCCAGTTCTCCAGGCGCCGGTGCAGAGGACTCAGCGCCACCGCCAGGATGAGCGCGGCCAGGGCCTGCGCGCCCAACCGAACCGGTTGCTCACCGCGAATTGATGCAGTGTCTCCTCCAGGATGGAGAAGGTGCCGAACACCAGGGCAGTGAGCAAACCAAACACCAGCGCCCGGTCGATCACGAAGCCCACATCGATCAAGCGCGTCCGCAGGACGGCGTACAGGTAGCCGACCAGGGACAGCCCCTGTGCCATGACCAGCCCCTGAAAGAGGTAAGGGTGGCGCGCGTCGTTCATCACGACGTACGCGATGCTGGTGATGCCGAGGAGCGCGGTACTCCACAGCACCCAGCGGATCCGCAGCCGCTCCTGGTGCTTCGCGCTGCGATACCCACTGATCAGCACGAGGAGCGTCAGCCCAAAAAGGGTGAGGGCGAACACCGGCAAGACATGTGCGGCCACCGGCAGAACGGTGGTGCCCGCGAGGACCAGCGGCAGATCGCGCAGCTCGAAGGAGATGACCATCAAGACGATCAGCGCGGCGCAACCAATGCGTGCCGCTCGGCGATGCCGGGGCTGCAGGCATGCCCCCGCGAGCGCGTCGGCGAGGATGAACAGCGCTGGCATCTCGATCAACAGCCCGGTGAGCGCTCGCGCCTGGTGCAGCAGCACCAGCCAGGGCAGGCCCGCGGGCAGCTCGATCAGTCCTTTCCTCAGCAGCACCGTGAAGAACATGGCCGAGAGTGCCCATGCCGCCCAGTCCCGGCCACGCCAGAGCGTCAGGAGAGTGATCGCGAGGATGACGGTCAGGAATACTGCGAACTGCACGCGCGCGAGCAGAGGCACACTATCGAGGCGCGGCTGGAGCGTCACCTGGAGGCGCCGGCCGGAGCGCTCGAGCGGAACGTGGATGATCGTGCCGGGAGGCACATCGCGATTTACCAGCAGCAATAGCCGCAGCGCTGGGGTGAGTTGCGCCAGCGGGATCACATCGCCCGCCTCGAGCCCCGTGGGCAGGGCGTATCCGTCGCGCGGCTCGACGCGGTACCGATCGCCGCGGACATGAACCAGATGAGCCGGAAAATTCGCTCCCGGAATGACACCCAACCCGTTGAGCGCGGCGGATAGCGCGCAGCC
>JAJXWE010000225.1 GCA_021781775.1 Pseudomonadota bacterium
GCGAGGCCGGCACGCTCACCTTCGGCGTACCGGGGATCCTCACCTCCCCCGCGCTCACGCCGGAGCACTCCGTGCGCCCCGAGCCCGGCATGCTGGTCCTCTTCCCGTCGTACTTCTGGCACGGCACAGTGCCGTTCGAGAGCCCGCAGTCGCGGCTCACCGTCGCGTTCGATGCGGTCCCCGACCGCAGGCGCGTCTGAGCGGCGCTGCAGCCCTCACAGCCCGCGTGTGCAAGCCTCGACGAACGCGCGCAGCTTCAGCTGATTGCGGCTGGCGCGCGGGTAGTAGATGAAGATCCCGTCGCGGGCGGGAGAGAATTTTTCCAGCACCGGTTCGAGCAGTCCCTGTTCAAGCTCGTGGGCCACGCTCAACGTCGCGGTGTAAATGAGCCCCAACCCCTGGCGCGCCAGAGCCCGCAGCAGTACCCCGTCGTTGACCAGCACCGAGCCCGGCGGATCGATGGCCATGGCCTGGCCCTTGCGCTCGAACTCCCAGCGGTAGATGTCGCCCACCTCTGGCCGGCGGTAGCGGATGCACTCGTGCTCGGCGATGTCTTCGGGAGCTTTCGGCCGACCATGCGCCGCGAAATACGCCGGCGCACCGAACACCCCCCAGCGAAATAGGGGCGAGACGCGCACCGCGACCATGTCGCGATCGATGTACTCCCCGATGCGCACGCCCGCATCGTATCCGGCGCCCACGAGGCCGCCATGGTCGTCTTCAACGGTGATCTCGAGTCGCACGGCCGGATAGGCGCGGCGAAAGCGCGGCACCACAGGTTCAACGACGTGCGCCACGGCGAAGCGCTGCACCAGAAGCCGCAGCGTTCCGCTGGGCGCAGCACCCATTTGCGCCAGCTCCGCGAGCGACTCGGTGATGGCGCCCGCCGCCGGCCCGACACCGGCCAGCAGACGCTCACCGGCCTCGGTGAGCGCGACGGAGCGCGTGGTACGCAGGAACACCGGCACCCCGAGCCGCCGCTCGAGTGACTGCACCGCCTGACTCACCGCCCCGGGGGTCACCCCGAGCGCGTGCGCAGCCTTGCGGAAGCTCCCGTAGCGGGCCACAGCCAGAAACTCAGTCAATCCTGTGAATCTGTCATTGCGCGCCATGGTCGATCCCGGGGGTACGGCGCTCTTAATTTAGTTTTTCTGAACAGCTCATGCAATGAACGATCACTTCTTCAGAACAAACCGAAGGTCTAGTCTACGCACACCCCTCAGGATGTGGAGATCGTCCATGCGCTATCGAACCCTCGGCCATACCGGCCTGCTGGTCTCGGAAATCTGCCTCGGCACCATGACCTTCGGCGGCCGCGGCTACTGGACCGCGATTGGCGCACTCGACCAGTCCCTCGCCGACCGCATCGTCGCCCGGGCCCTCGATGCCGGCGTGAACTTCATCGATACCGCAGACGTGTACTCCGAAGGTCTCGCCGAGGAGATCACCGGCAAGGCCATGCGCAACAGCGGCCGGGCGCGCACCGACCTGGTGCTCGCCACTAAAGTGTTCGGCCCGACCGGCGCCGGCCCGAATGACCGCGGTGCCTCGCGCGGACACGTCATGGATGGGGTCAAGGCGAGCCTCAAGCGCCTCGGCACCGATTACATCGATCTGTACCAGATCCATGCGCTCGATCAAGTGACGCCCTTGGAGGAAACGCTGCGCGCGCTGGAAGATCTCGTCCGGCAGGGGCACGTTCGCTACATCGGGGTCTCGAACTGGTCGGCCTGGGCACTGATGAAGGCGCTCGGCATCACTGAGCGGCACGGCTGGGTGCGGCCGGTGACGCTGCAGGCGTACTACTCGATTGGCGGGCGGGACATCGAGCGGGAGATCGTGCCGCTGCTCGCCGCCGAGCGGCTCGGACTGATGGTGTGGAGCCCGCTCGCCGGCGGCCTCCTGTCGGGAAAATTCACCCGCAACGGACAGGGCCCGCAGGACGCGCGGCGCGCCTCGTTCGATTTTCCACCCGTGAACCGCGAACGGCTGTTCGATTGCATCGAAGCCATGCAGCCGATCGCTGCGGCGCACGGTGTGTCGGTGGCGCGGGTGGCGCTCGCCTATGTGCTCGCCAAACCGTTCGTGACTTCAGTGATCATCGGTGCCAAGACGCTCGAGCAGCTCGACGACAACCTGGCCGCCGCGGCGCTGACCCTGACGCCCGAGCAGCTCGCCACGCTCGATGGGGTAAGTGCGCTGCCGGCGGAATATCCCGGCTGGATGATCGAGTTCCAGCACGCGCGCTCGCGGCTGCCCGAGGCGAAGCGCTGAGCAGACCCGGCGCACCGCCTGCCATTGAACGGAGACTCTCATGAGTGCAGATGCAAAAACCTGGTTCATCACCGGCGTGTCACGCGGTTTCGGCAAGGTCCTCGCCGAGCAACTACTGGCGGACGGCGCCACGGTCATCGGGACGACCCGCGACGGAACGGCGCAGATCACCCCGGGCCGAGGCACACTGACCGTGCTGCCGCTCGAGGTCACCGACCCGAAGGCCGTGCGCGACACCGTCGCGCGCGCATTCGCACTCGGACGCGTCGATGTGATCGTGAACAACGCCGGCTACGGACTGCTCAGTTCGGTGGAAGAAGCGAGCGAAGCGGACATCGAGCATCTGTTCGCGGTCAACTTCCACGGACCCCGGCGCATCATCCAGGCGGCGCTGGCGCATCTGCGCGCCCAGCGCAGCGGACACATCGTCAACATCACCTCGATCGCGGGCATTGCCCCGGCCGCCGGATCCGGCTACTACGCGGCCGCGAAGATGGCCGTCGAGGGACTCTCGCAAAGTCTCGCCCGGGAAGTTGCGCCGCTCGGCATTCGCGTGACGCTGGTCGAGCCGGGCGCATTTCGCACCGACTTCCTCTCCGCGCATTCGATCCGCCAGCGCAGCCCCGCGCTGAGCGACTACGCACCGAGTGCGGGCGCGGTGCATGAACGGCTCGCGGCGATGGCCGGCCGGCAGCCCGGCGATCCGGCGCGCGCGGCCGCCGCCATCATCGCGGCGGTGCGTGCCGAACAGCCGCCGCTGCACCTGGTGCTCGGCCCGGACGCCTACCGGCGCACCCGTGAAGTGCTCGAGGCCTTCTCGACAGAGCTCGAAACCTGGAAGACGGTGAGTCTGGGCACTGACTTTCCCGCCGACCCGTAAGCGCGCCGATGCGCTCCTGCGGGCGGGACGCCTAGACGCCCGCGGGCGAATTTGCGTTGAAAGCGATGCAGATGCGCGGCTCGTGGCCCTCGTGCGGCTCGACGTAGTGCTCCATCCAGGCCGGGAACAGCACCAGCAGGCCCTCGCTCGGAGCCAGTTCGATGTCGCAGTGTCCGTTCGGGACCGGACCCTTGACCGCACTGTGCAGCACGCCGGCGCGCGGATCGCGGAACACCAGGGACCCCGAGCCGGCGGGCACCTTGAGGTAGAACGTACCCGACAGCATCGATCCCTCATGCATGTGCAGGAAGTTGAAGCCTCCATGCTCGTGCAGGTTGATCCAGGACTGCAGTGTGAAGCGCGGCTTGCCGAGCCCCATCTCCTCGAGCGCTTGGGTACAGGCGAGCGTCACGGCGTGGCGCAGTGGGGCGAGATTCGGCCGCTCCAGCACCGCCATGTCCTGACTGTTCCAACCACCGCGGTTGGTGCGCCCCGCCGGCGTGGGCTGCTCGGCGCGCAGCGCCAGCACCCAGGCGATCCACTGCGCGAAGTGCGGCTGTAGGGCCGCGAGCTGACCCTGCCAGACGCGGGTCGGAAACAGATCGAAGGACTGCAGCATTGGCGCGCCGCCCCCGCCCTGCGTCGGCGATGCGCCCGGATTCACCGCCATGTGACCACCACCACCTGACGGATGCTCTGCGCGGGAATCTGCACACGCGCAATCCGCTGCGCACGGTTCCAGCTCACCGTCTGCACGGGAGTACCGTTAACGGTGAGCACCGTCGGCCGCTGGCGCGTATGCAGACTGAGCGCGTACCCGCGCATCGAGAGCTGCCCGCGATATTTGCCTCGGGTCGGACCGATCACCAACCGGTGGCGGCCACTGCGGGCGTGGTAGTCGATCGGCGTCAGGGCGTACTGCCCCGATCGATAATCGAGCGAGTTGCCATCATCCTGGTACAGATCGAACCGCCCGACGCCAGACCCGTACACCTGCAGCACGAGCGGATTCACCGGCTGGGCGTTGGAATAGGCGCTCGGCTGCTGTTCGGGAATCACCGCCCCGGCACGTACGAACACGGGCGTTTCGGCCACGCCGTAGTGCGCGGTGTAGGTCTTGCCACCGGCATAATGCTTCCCGGTGAAGAAATCGATCCACTCTCCGGGCGGCAGGTACACCGAGCGCATCCCGCTGGTGCTCAGCACCGGCGCGA
>JAJXWE010000226.1 GCA_021781775.1 Pseudomonadota bacterium
AAGCATGGTGCCCGCGGCCTGAAGCAGATCGAGCGGTGCGCTGCGCAGGATCGGCAGCAGGATGAGCAGATGCAGGTGTTTCACGGCACAAGATTAACGCAATTGAGAATTCTGGCAACGGGCCGGAACGCCGCCAGGAGCTGTTGGATCACGCTTCGTCATTACGACAGACCGCGCTGTCGCGTGGCGCCCGGCACACGGCGCGCGAACGTGTTGGTGTAAGCACTGACGCCGCGCGGTGCCTGCCCGGCCGCTGTGGCGCCGGAAATCACCGGGTTTTCTCCCCGACGATCGAGCGATTCTCCCGCATGGGATTCCATATAGAGGATAACACGTCGGGTTGCGCGAGCGCGCCTGGATTTATATCCTCGCAGGTCCGGGCCGATGCATGGCCCCTCGTTGGGCGGTCGAGCGGAATGGCCGTCGCGTAACCTAACACCGATCGGCTCCGGCACCGCACGATCGATCCTTCAGGAGATCGCATGCAGCCCTGCGCCACGCTCAACGCGTCGAAGGCGAACTTCGACGCCATCTACGATCAGCCGGATCCGCGCGGGTACTTCTCGGTGCTCGGCGCGCTCGATTACATGATTCCCGATGTCGCCGCGCCTGTCATCCGGCAGATTCTGCAGGCACGGCAGAAGCGCAGCGGGCACCCGCCGACGGTGCTCGACGTGGGCTGCTCCTACGGCATAAACGCGGTCGTGCACCGCTTTCCGCTGAGTTTTCGCCATCTGCGCCTGCGCTATGCCAATCCCGAGATGGCGGCGGTCGATCCCGAGGCGCTCGCGCAGTTCGATCGTCATTATTACGGCAGTTGGCCGCACATCGGCGCCGCGCGCTTCGTCGGTCTAGACGTCTCGGCGCCCGCCGTGCGCTATGCGGCCTCGGTCGGACTGCTCGATGCGGGGGTGATCGGCAACTTCGAAACCGATGCGCCGCGTCCCGAGGATCGCCGCGCGCTGCACGAGGTTGATGTCGTGCTGTCCACGGGTTGCATCGGCTACGTGACCGAGAAAACGTTCGCAGCCATCCTGGACTCGATGGATCGGCCGCCCTGGGTCGTCTCGTTCGCGCTGCGCATGTTTCCCTACAAGGCGATCGCCGCGGTGTTCGCCGAGCGTGGCCTGGTGACGGAGAAGCTCGCCGGTGCGACCTTCGTGCAGCGGCGATTCCGCGATCTGACGGAGTTCAGCAACTGCCTGGCGACGCTCGAGAAACTTGGTCTGGATACCGCAGGACTCGAGGCCGAGGGGTGCTTCCACGCGGAGTTGTTTGTCTCGCGCCCGCGTGAGGACGTTGCGGCAGCACCGCTCGGCAGACTGGTGACGGTGGTCAGCGGCCGCAATCGCACCGTGGGGACCCGCTTCGTTCGGGTCGGGCGCGGCGCGGCGGCGCAGGTGCTGCGCGTGCCATCGTGATCACGCTCGAGAGTGTCTCGAAGAGCTTCGATGGCGGCGCGACCCACGCAATCCGGGACATTACACTCGAGGTAGCGACCGGGACCTTCCTCGCCGTGGTGGGGGACTCCGGCTCCGGCAAGACGACGCTGTTGAAGACGATCAACCGCCTGATTGAACCCGACGCCGGCCGGGTCTTGATCGACGGCGAGCCGGCGCGGGCGGTGCCCGCGCATGATCTGCGCCGACGCATCGGCTACGTGTTCCAGGGTATCGGGCTGTTTCCGCACATGAGCATTGCCGAGAACATCGGCATCACGCCGCGGCTGTGCGGCTGGCCGGCGGCGGCGATCCGCGCGCGGGTCGCGGAGCTGATTGATCTGGTGTCGCTGCCGCGCGCTTACCTCGTGCGGCTGCCCACGGAGCTCTCCGGCGGGCAGCGCCAGCGTGTCGGTCTTGCGCGCGCACTGGCGGCCCGGCCCGGCATCCTGCTCATGGACGAGCCTTTCGGCGCCCTTGATCCGATTACCCGCGATGCTCTCGGCACCTCCTGCCGCCAGCTGCACGAGCGTCTGCAGCTGACCACCATCATGGTGACGCACGACGTCCTCGAAGCGGTGCTGCTGGCCGATCGGATCGTCGTGATGCGCCAGGGGCGCATCGTCGCCGATGGCGAGCCGCATGCGCTGTTCACGGGTCATCCCGATCCGGCCGTGCGCACCCTGATGGACATGCCCCGCCGCCAGGCGGCGCGCGTGCGCGCGCTGCTCGAGGAGCGCGGCCCATGAATGCCGATCTGCGCTCGGCGCTGCGCGTGCTGCCGGAGTATCTGGGCCAGCACGTGCTGCTCAGCGCCGCGGCGCTTGCGCTCGGCGTGGCCGTCAGCCTGCCGCTGCTCATCGCAGCGCGCCGCAGCGCGCGCGTGCGCTGGCCGGTGCTGGCGCTGGCCAGCCTCATTCAGACGGTTCCCAGCTTGGCGCTGCTCGCGCTGTTCTATCCGCTGCTGCTCGGCCTCTCTGCGCTGCTGCAGCGGCTGGTGGGCTGGAGCTTCTCGCCGCTCGGTTTCCTGCCCTCGCTGCTGGCGCTGACGCTCTACTCGATCCTGCCGATTCTGCGCAACGGCATCACCGCCATCCTCAATCTCGATCCGGCGATCACGCAGGCCGCGCTCGGTGTCGGCATGACGAGCCACCAGCGCCTGCTGCGCGTGGAGCTGCCGCTCACTGCGCCGATGCTGATGGCCGGCGTGCGCACGGCGGCGGTCTGGGTGATCGGCACCGCCACCCTGGCGACGCCTGTCGGGCAGACCAGTCTCGGCAACTACATCTTCACCGGACTGCAGATGGAGAACTGGGTCTGGGTTCTGTTCGGGTGCGGCACCGCGGTGGCGCTGGCGCTCGTCACCGACCAGCTGCTGGCGCTGGTGGGCTTCGGGCTGACGCGGCGTCGCCCGACGCTCACGTGGCTCGGTCTGGCCGTGCTGCTCGCCGGCGTTGCGGCGGCGGGTGGCCTGCAACTGCGCACGACGAGTCAGGGCGGCTACGTTGTGGGGGCGAAGAATTTCCCCGAGCAGTACATTCTCGCCGCGCTCATCGCGCAGCGCGTGCGCGCCACGGGTCACCCGGTGACCGAGCGCACCGGGCTCGGTTCGAGTCTCGCCTTCCAGGCTCTCGCCGCCAATGAGCTCGACGTGTACGTCGATTACAGCGGTACGCTCTGGAACGATGTCCTGCATCGCACCGATATGGTCTCGCGCGGTGTGATGCTGAGCGATCTGCGCACCGCGCTGCGGCGGCGCTACGGCGTGGAGCTGCTGGGCGCACTGGGCTTCGAGAACGCCTACGTGCTCGCGATGCGCAGCGGCGAGGCACGGCGGCTCGGGGTCCGCACCATCGCGGACCTCGCGCGCGTCGCACCGCAGCTGCGCCTCGGCGGCGACTTGGAGTTCTTCGCGCGGCCGGCGTGGCAGGATCTCGAGCGGCGTTACGGGCTGCATTTTCGCGCGCTGCGCCAGTATGAGCCGACGTTCATGTATCGGGCACTGCTCAGCCACGAGGTGGATGTCATCTCGGCTTTCTCGAGCGACGGGCGGATCGCGGCCGAACACCTCACGGTGCTGAGCGATCCGTTGCACGTCATTCCGCCCTACGACGCGGTGATCCTGCTCTCGCCCCGGCGGGCGCACGATCCGGTGCTGCGCGCAGCACTCAAGCCGCTGGTCGGCGCGATTCCGATCGGACTGATGCGCCGGGCCAACGACATGGTCGATCGCGCCCGAGACAAGCGCACCGCGGGTGAGGCCGCCGACTGGCTCGCGCAGGCGGCACACCTGCGCCAGGGCGCCACGGCACCGGGCGTCATTCCTCGGCGCTAGCCCCGACCGCGATCCAGGCCAGATCGCGCTGTGAGACCGAGTCGAGCTTGAACGCGCGTGCCGCGGCCGCCATGCGGGTGAGCGCCTGGCCGATGGGCATCGCCGGGGCGGACTGCGCCTTGCGCGCCTTCACCCAGCGTACCGGGTTGATCCGCGCCACCACGTAGTTGCGCAGGTACGGGGAGCGGAAGCCACGCTCCTGCAGCCCTGCGACGATGCGCTTGACTTGCGTGTCGATGCCGAGCAGCCGCTCGGCGTAGTTCTGCCGCTCGCGCAGGCTCGCCGCCAGGGTCCGGTCGCTGAATCGGTCCACCTTGCGCAGGAAGGCGCTGTAGGCGCCGCCAGCGAACCGGCCGGAGGTCTCGTACAGCAGCCCCAGCGTCAGCAGCTCCGGCGCCTCGAACTGCTCGGCCCAGGCGCGCTCGCTGTCGCGTCCGTGCTCGCGCGCGAGGCTGCGTGCCATGCGGATGACCTCCAGACTCCGATCGCGCAGGTTGTGCGCCTTCTCGGTGTTCAGGGCGAGGATCCGGTAGGCGAGGGTGCTCTGCGGGCTGATCAGCGCGGTGACCTGACGCAGCCCGAGCACCTTGGCGG
>JAJXWE010000227.1 GCA_021781775.1 Pseudomonadota bacterium
CTCCCACGAGCTGATCACCTGCAGGAAGACCTCGTACTCGGCCTCCTTGACGATGGTGAACGCGGAGACGAACGGCTCGCCCAGGATCTTGACCAGGGCGGCGCTGCGGCGCAGCTCGCGCAGCGCCTCATCGAGCGAGCGCGGCAGACCGAACGGCAGCTCGTGCGCGCTGCCGGAGACCGGTTCGGATGGCTGCAGTCCCTCGACCATACCGAGGTACCCGCAGGCGAGCGAGGCGGCGAGCGCGATGTATGGATTGGCGTCGGCGCCGCAGATGCGGTTCTCGACCCGCCGATCCTCGGGGCCGGACATCGGCACACGCAGACCCGCCGTGCGATTGTCGTAACCCCACTGGGCGTTGATGGGCGCCGACAGATAGCGCGTCAGGCGCCGGTATGAATTGACGTTGGCGCAGAACAGCGCCATCGCCGCCGGCAGATATTTCTGCAGGCCGCCAATGTGCGCAAAGAACAGCGCCGAGGGACTACCATCGGCGTTGCTGAACACGTTGCGCCGCGTCTTGACGTCGACGATGCTCTGGTGAATGTGCATGGCGCTGCCCGGCTCCTTGGCGTGCGGCTTGGCCATGAATGTCGCGTACATCTTGTGCCGCAGCGCCGCCTCGCGCGCGGTGCGCTTGAACAGAAACGCCTGATCGGCCAGGTCCATCGGATGGCCATGGATCAGGTTGATCTCCATCTGCGCCGGGCCGTCCTCGTGGATCAGCGTATCGATCTCGATGTCCTGATCCTCGCAGAACTGGTAGATGTCATCGAACAGCGGATCGAACTCGTTCACCGCAGCAATGCTGTAGGACTGGCGGCCCGGCTCGGCACGCCCCGAACGCCCCACCGGCGGACGCAGCGGATAGTCGGCGTCCTTGTTCTGCTCGACCAGGTAGAACTCCAGTTCGGGCGCCACCACCGGCTCCCAGCCGCGCTGGGCATAGAGCTCGACGATATTGCGCAGCACGTGCCGCGGCGCCATCGTCACCCGCCGCCCGTCGGCGTAGAAGCAGTCATGGATCACCTGGGCGGTCGGTTCGGCTGCCCACGGCACACGGCGCACCGTCTTCGGGTCCGCCTTGAGAATGATGTCGATTTCGGCCGGACTCATCGCCTGTCCGGTATCGGGCGGGTAATCGCCCGTGACGGTCTGCAGGAACACGCTCTCCGGCAGGCGCATCCCGCCGTCTTCGGCAAACTTCTCCGCCGGCATGATCTTGCCGCGGGCGATGCCCGCCATGTCCGGGATGATGGCCTCGACTTCGGAGATCCCGTGATCACGGAAGAATTGACCGACTTCGCTGACCATGTTTTCGCCTTTCAACGCCTGTCCGCACGCTGCCGGCACGCCGCCCCGAAGGCGGCGAACAGGGCGCGCGAGAACGGATTGCTCATCACCTTCCATTCCGGATGCCACTGCACGGCCACCGCGAACCCCGGTGCCTGCCCGACCCGGAACGCCTCGATCAGGCCATCGGGCGCGCGCGCCTCGACGAGCAGTCCCTCGCCCAGCCGGTCGATGCCCTGCCAGTGCAGGGAATTGACGCACACGCGCGCGCTATCCGCCAGCCCGCGTAGCAGCCCGTCAGGCTCGAGCGTGACCTCGTGCGCCGGTCCGTATTGGACCTCCAGCGGCTGGCTCTCGTCGTCGCGATGATCGAGATACCCCGGCACCTCGTGCACGCGCTGATGCAGGCTGCCACCGAAGGCCACGTTCACCTCCTGGAAGCCGCGGCAGATCCCGAGCACCGGCACGCCGCGCGCGACTGCTTTGCGGATCAGCGGCAGTGTGGTGGCATCGCGGGCTGGGTCATGCAGGGTGCCCGGGACGCTCGGCGGTCCCTCATAGTGGTGTGGCTCGACATTCGACGGACTGCCCGTGAACAGCAACCCGTCCAGGCGCTCGAGCAGCTCATCGACGCGCAATTCCTCGGCGAGCGACGGGATCACCAGCGGCAGCGCGTCGGCGGCATCGAGCAGCGCACGGGCATATTTCTCGGCGGCCATATGAAATGGCTGCGCGCCGACGAAGCGGCGGTCCGCGGGGAGGCCAATAAGGGGGCGCGCCGATGTCATAGGACTGCCGGGGTATTATAGAAGAATCGCCATGCCTGCCGCCCAAGCCGCATCCTATTATGCCGCCTCCGTCTCATCGGACCGCCTGGGACCACCCCTTGCCGGCGCGCTGAACTCGGACGTATGCATCGTCGGCGGGGGAATCGCCGGCTGCTCGACCGCCCTGCACCTCGCCGAACGGGGCTATTCCACTGTGCTGATCGAGCAGCACCGGATCGGCTGGGGCGCATCGGGGCGCAGCGGCGGGGAAGTCATCCAGGGCGTCGCCTGCGGGCAACAGTCGCTCGAGCGGTTGATCGGGGCGGCCGGCGCACGCGCGGCCTGGATGCTGGCCAACGAGGCGGTGCACCTCACCCGCTCGCTGATCGCCCGCCACGGGATCGAGTGCGACTGGGTGGATGGCTACATGCTTACCGCCCTGAAGGCGCGCCACGACCGGGCGCTGCACGCCGAGATCGACGAGCTGCGCGAGCGGTACGACTACCACAGTGTCCGTTACATGCCGCGCGAGGAGATCGGTGCAGCCATCGCGAGCGACCGCTACCTCAGCGCCATGTTCGATGCCAACGGTGGACATCTGCATCCGCTCGCCTACACGCGCGGACTCGCCACGGCAGCCGCGCGGTGCGGGGCGCGCATCTTCGAGCACACGCGTGCCCTCGAAGTCCGTCCCGGATGGGTGCGTACCGATGGCGGCGAGGTGCGTGCACGGCACATTGCGCTCTGCGGCAACGCCTACCTGGGCTCGCTCGCACCATCGCTCGCCGCAGCCATCATCCCCGTCGCCACCCACATCATCGCGACCGAGCCGCTCGGTGAGGAGCGCGCACGCGCCCTGATCGCGAACAACGCGGCCGTGAGCGACATGAACTGGGCGCTCGATTACTTCCGGCGCACGGCCGACCATCGCCTGCTGTTCGGCGGCGCGATCAGTTACGCCGGCGACCAGGGACTCGCCGCCGCCCGGGCGGCGAACCGCGCGCGCATGCTGCGCGTGTTTCCGCAGCTCGCCGCAGCCCGCATCGAGTACACCTGGGGCGGGCTGCTCGACCTGACGGCCAATCGCGCGCCGCACTTCGGCCGTCTCGCCCCCGAGGTGTACTTCCTGCAGGGCTTCTCCGGTCACGGCATCGCACTCGCGGGGATGGCCGGCCGACTCCTTGCCGAGGCGCTCGCCGGACAGGCCGAGCGTTTCGACGTGTTCGCCCGCATACCGCACCGCAGCTTCCCGGGCGGGGAGCTCGCGCGCCGCCCGCTGCTGGCCCTGGCGATGCTCTACTACCGGCTCCGCGACTTGCTCTGAGCCGGCCGCGGCGCACCGCTCAGAGCAGCTCCGCGATCTGCACGGCGTTCAGCGCCGCCCCCTTCAGGAGCTGATCCCCGGCCACGAACAGCGCCACTGAACGGCCGCTTGGATCGGAGATGTCCGCGCGGATACGCCCGACGAGGATCGGATCGCCACCCGAGGCCTCCACCGGCATTGGGAAGTGATTGCGCCCGGGTTCGTCGACGAGCCTCACTCCCGGCGCATCGGTCATGAGCGCGCGCACCTCTGCGGGCGTGATGGGTCGCTCGCACTCGATGTTGATCGCGATGGAATGCGCGCGCAGCACCGGCACTCGCACGCAGGTCGCGGTCACCCGGATCGCCGCATCGCCATAGATCTTTCGGGTTTCGTGCACCGCCTTCAGCTCCTCCTCGTTGTAGCCGCTCTCGGCGTCGATCGGCGAGTTGTGGCTGAAGAGGTTGAAAGCGTACGGGTGAGGCAGGACGCGCGGCTCGTACGGGCGCCCCTCCAGATAGGCCCGCGTCGACTCGCTGAGTTCCTCCATTGCGGCGGCGCCTCCGCCGGAGGCAGCCTGGTAGGTAGCGAGAATCATGCGCCGGATGGGATTGTGTCGATGCACCGCCCAGAGCGGGGTGATCGCGATGATCGTCGAGCAGTTGGGATTGGCGATGATGCCACGATGTCCCTCGAGCGCCTGCGGATTGATTTCCGGCACGACGAGCGGTACGGCCGGATCGCGCCGGAATGCCGAAGAGTTGTCGACCACCACTGTGCCGGCGGCAACGGCGAGCGGCGCGAACTGCTTGGAGATGGCCTTGCCGGCGGAAAACAACGCGATGTCGATCCCGCGGAAGCGTTCCTCGGTGAGTTCCTCCACCGGCAGCGCCGCGCCGCGATAGGCCAGGGTCTTACCCGCCGAGCGCGCCGAGGCGAACAGGCGCAGCGCTGCGAGGGGGAAGTTGCGCCGCTCGAGACAGCGGATCAACTCAACGCCG
>JAJXWE010000228.1 GCA_021781775.1 Pseudomonadota bacterium
CTACCGGCAAAGCTTCCTCGACGGGTGGTACCTCGCCGGCGATTTGGCCCGGCGCGACAAGGAGGGCTACTTCTGGTTCATTGGCCGCGCCGACGACGTCATCAAGTCGGCCGGCCACCTCATCAGTCCTTTCGAGGTCGAAAGTACCCTCATGACGCATCCGGCCGTGGCGCAGGTCGGCGTGATCGGCGTTCCCGATCCGATTGCCGGCCAGGCCGTAAAGGCCTTCGTCGAGCTGCGAAGCGGCTTCGAGGGGAATGACGCTCTGCGCCGCCAGATCATGGGCCACGCCCGGCGGCTCCTCGGCGCGGTCGTGGCACCACGCGAGATCGTCTTCAGCGACAGTTTGCCGCGCACGCGCAGTGGCAAGATCATGCGTCGACTGCTGCGAGCGCGCGAACTCGGCCTTCCGGAAGGAGATCTGTCCACCCTCGAGGGCCGGGAATGACCGAAACCGTAGAGCTCCCCGTCAGCCGGGAGCACGGCCTGGAGTTGCTGCGCGAGATGCTACGCATCCGCTGCTTCGAGGATCGCTGCTACCGGCTGTACGGCGAGACCAAGATCCGCGGATTCCTGCACCTGTACAACGGCGAGGAAGCCGTCGCCGTAGGGGCCATGCGCTCACTGCGTCCGACTGACGCGGTGGTTTCGACGTACCGCGAGCACGGCCACGCCATCGTGCGCGGCATTCCCATGCCCGCGGTCATGGCGGAGCTGTTCGGCAAGCAGACCGGGTGCAGCCGCGGCCGCGGCGGTTCGATGCACCTGTTCGATGCGTCGAGACGGTTCTACGGAGGCAACGCCATCGTCGCGGGTGGACTGCCGATTGCGGTGGGCCTCGCGCTAGCACAGAAACTGCTGCGCCAGAACGACATTACGACGTGCTTCTTCGGAGATGGCGCGGTGGCCGAGGGAGAGTTCCACGAATCACTCAACCTCGCCTCGCTGTGGAAGCTACCCGTACTGTTCCTCTGCGAGAATAACCTCTACGCCATGGGGACGGCCCTCGATCAGGCGCAGGCCGAGACGGATATCACGACCAAGGCTCGTGCCTACCGCATGGCGGCACAACCTGTCGATGGCATGGACGTGCTTGCCGTCGAGACGATGGTGAGTCGCGCTGTGGATGAGGTCCGCACCGGACGCGGTCCGATTCTGCTCGAGATGCGTACCTACCGCTTCCGGGCGCACTCCATGTTCGATCCGCAACTGTATCGCGACAAGGCGGAGGTGGCGCAATGGGAAAGGAAAGGACCGATCATCACCCTGACCACGCGCCTCAAAGCCCTCGGCCTCATGAGTGAGGATGATTACGAGCGCTGCGAACGGGAGGCAAATGCAGAAGTCGACGCCGCGGTGCAGTTTGCAGAGGCGTCCCCCTGGGAGTCAGTCGCCGACCTGGAGCGGTTCGTATATGCCGGACCCGTTGCCTGATTCGCGCTCTGCCATGAGCTACCGCGATGCAGTGCGTGAAGCGCTGCGCAGTGCACTGATAGCCGATCCACGGGTCTTTCTCATGGGCGAGGACGTGGGCCGCTACGGAGGCAGTTATGCCGTCAGCAAGGGGTTGCTCGAAGAGTTCGGCGCAGACCGCATCCGTGATACGCCGTTGTCCGAATCAGCCTTCGTGGGCGCCGGAATCGGTGCGGCGCTCGGCGGCCTGAAGCCTATCGTCGAGGTAATGACCGTCAACTTCAGCCTGCTCGCGCTCGATCAGATCATGAACAACGCCGCGACCCTGAGCCACATGTCCGGTGGTCAGTTCAACGTGCCACTAGTCATCCGTCTCGCGACCGGCGCCGGACGTCAGCTCGCAGCCCAGCACTCGCACAGTCTCGAGGGCTGGTATGCACACATTCCGGGCCTACGAATCCTCACACCAGCCACGATCGACGACGCGCGCTTCATGCTTGCGGCCGCCCTCGCCTGTCCGGATCCGGTACTGCTCTTCGAGCACCAGTATCTCTACAACATGGAAGGCCATCTCACGGCAGGTCTGGAGGCAGTCAATCTGCACAACGCAGCAATCCGCCGCGCCGGCCGGGACGTCACGCTGATCGCCTACGGGTGGAGTCTGCACAAGTCGCTCGCGGCGGCCGAGGAACTCGCCAGGACGGGGATCGAGGCCGAGGTGCTGGATCTGCGCACACTGCGACCGCTCGATGAGCAAGCAATCATCGCCAGCGTGCGGCGCACCCGGCGCGCAGTCATTGTCGATGAGGGCTGGCGCAGCGGCAGCCTGTCGGCCGAGGTGACCACGCGCATCGTCGAACAGGCCTTCTACGACCTCGATGCGCCCGTGGTGCGCGTGTGCACGGCGGAGGTTCCGGTGCCCTATGCCAAGCACCTCGAGGACGCTGCGCTGCCAAGCCCGGACCGGATCGTGGCCGCAGTGCGCACGGTGCTCGAGAGCAGCGGGAGTCCGTAATGCAGGTCGAATTCCATCTTCCCTCCCTTGGCGCCGACATGGAGAGTGCGACGCTCACCGAGTGGCTCAAGAATCCCGGCGAGCGGGTGCGCCATGGTGAGCCACTCGCCACGGTCGAGACCACCAAGGGACTGATCGACATCGAAGCCTACGATGATGCGCAGGTGCTCGAGCACCTGGTGCAGCCTGGGACCAAAGTGCCGGTCGGCGCCCCACTGGCCCGGCTCGAGATCTCGGGCGCACCTCAGGCGCCATCCCCCTCGGTCCCGTCACAGCCTCCGGCAGCGCCTGCCGCCCCGGTGGCGGCGGCGACCACAGCGGCGCCTGCGCCCTCCCCCAAGACTGCGCACGCACGGATCTCTCCGGCCGCACGCCGTCGCGCGCATGAACTTGGGATGCCACTCGAGACCTTCGCCCGATCCGCAGCCGGCGGCATCATCCACGTCGCGGATGTCGAGAAGCTCGCGCCACCTGCGACCTCCGCACAGGGCGATGCGCGCGCAGCGATGCGCGCATCGATTGGCATGGCCATGGCCCGATCCAAACGGGAGATTCCGCATTACTATCTGAGCCACGCGGTCGACTTCGGCCCCGCGCGCGACTGGCTGATCGGTCACAATGCGCCGCTTGCGGTCAAGGACCGACTGATCGAGGCCGTACTGATTACGAAGGCCGTGGCGCTCGCCGCTGCGCGCATCGAGGGATTCAACGGCTATTTCCGGGACGGGCGCTTCGAATCGTCCTCCGCGGTGCACGCGGGCGCTGCGATCGCGGTGCGCAGCGGCGGACTGGTCGCGCCGGCACTGCTCGATGCGAACCAGAAGGACCTGCCGACGTTGATGCGCGACTTCAGCGCCCTCGTCATGCGCGTGCGCGCCGGACACATGCGCTCGGGTGAATTCACCGCGGCAACGATCACCGTGACGAGCCTCGGCGCCGATGGGGTGGACGTGCTGTTTCCAATCATCAATCCACCCCAAGTGGCGATCGTCGGGGCCGGCGCGATCCGCGAACAGCCCTGGGTCCAGGGCAGTCAGTGCGTCGCACGACCCGTCCTCACCTTGTCCCTCGGGGCAGACCACCGGGTCACGGACGGGCGACTCGGGGCTCGCTTTCTACGCGCAATTGCCGAACTGCTCGCCCATCCGGAACTTCTCTGAGCGAGGAAGCAACCGCCATGGAACCGAAGGAAATCCAAACGAAACTACTCGCGCTGTTGACCGGCGTGGCACCCGACATCGATCCCGCGAGCATCGAGCCGTCGAAGAACCTACGCGATCAGTTTGACTTCGACTCGATGGACGCGCTGCACTTCGCGACCGCCGTGAGCGAGGCGTTCGCAATCGATATCGCGGAGGCCGATTACCCGCGACTCGCCAGCCTCGAGGGCGCTCAGCGCTTTGTCGAGGAGCGTCTCGCTGCGCGCTGAGACGCTCGCGCATGACGTTCAAGCCCGCTGTCCACTCGGCGGGTTACCTCCCGACGGGGCGGGATCGGATTCGCGGGGCCGTCATGCGGACCGTCGCGCCTCACGTGGCGGTACTGAGCGTGCAGTCATCGCGGCCGACCCACGCCAAGGTCGATGCCGCGGGCACCGGAGCACGACCCGCACGATCAGCTCTGTCTCTAACCCTACAAATGGTGCCAATACACATTCTCGATCATCGGTGCCTGACCGAGCTTCGCCGAGATCAGAGACAGATGCCACTCGGTCAGGCCGACGATCTCGACCCGGATGTGCTGCACGCCCGCGGTGCTGAATTCCGCCACCACACGCCTAGGAATGGCATTGAGACTCGCAAAGCAGTTGAGCACGCGCGCGAGCGCGCCGGGATCACGCTCGGCAACGACCCGCAGGCACAGCGCCTGTGAAACTTCCCGCTCTTGTTCTTCGTGAGCCATGGCCCGTAGTCCTCGTCTCTGTGACACCCTCC
>JAJXWE010000229.1 GCA_021781775.1 Pseudomonadota bacterium
TGATGTTCAGGGAGGAGGAGCTTGAGGCCCTCGTGCTCGGCGCTCGCTGGGTGAGCGCGCAGGGGGATGCGCCGCTGGCGCGCGCGGCGGAGTCGGCGCTCGGCGGAGTCGGCGCTCGGCGGAGTCGGCGCTCGGCAAAATCGCCACCGCCTCGCCGCGGGACCTGCGCGAGGCGCTCGCCGAGACCGGCTTGTGGGCGCCGCAGACGGCGGGCGCCCCCCGAGCGCCGTTCCCCTGCGGGCACAGCGCGAGGCGATCCGCCGTGAGCACAAGCTGCGGATCCACTACACCGACGCTGCCGGCGAGGCGAGCGAGCGGCTGATCTGGCCGATTGCGCTCGCCTTCTGCGAAGGGGCGCGAGTGCTGGCCGCGTGGTGCGAATTGCGCGGAGACTTCCGCCACTTCCGCGCCGACCGCATTGCAAGCCTGGAGAGCCTGGGGCAGCGCTATCCGCGCCTGCGGCGCGAGCTGGTCGATCGCTGGCGCGAACAGCTCGCCTGCGGACGGCGGTCGCCCGCCACACGCTGCTGACAGAAACTGTCACGCCGGCGCGGCAGCATGGCGCCTCGTTCGCCATCCCACGGGAGAGTCCCCATGCGCCTGTACCATCACCCGCTATCGTTCAATTCCTGGCGCGCCGTCATGTGCGCCCTGCAGCTCGACGTAGCCGTCGAGCTCGTGCCCGTCGACCTGCGTGGCGGTGCGCAACGCGAACCGGATTCCTGCGCCTCAATCCCAACCATCGAGTGCCCGTTCTCGAGGACGGGCCGTTCGTGCTCTGGGAGTCGCATGCCATCATGCAGTACCTGGCCGACACGACGCCGGACCAGAGGCTTTATCCGAGCGGGCCGCGTGAGCGCGCCGATGTCAATCGTTGGCTCTTCTGGTCTGCATACCACCTCTCGCCGGCGGTCCGCGACCTTTACTGGGAGCGCGTGATCAAGGTCATGCTCGGGCGTGGTGCGGCCGACCCAGAGGTGATCGCGCGTGCCGAGGAGCAGGTGCGCGAACTGTCCGGAGTGCTCGAGCGCCAGTTGCGCGGCCGCGAGTGGATCTGCGGACCGGCGCTGACGTTGGCGGACCTGGCGATCGCCGCGCCATTCGGTGTCTGGGAGTCGGCGCAATTGCCGATTGTGCGCGATTCGCACCTCGGCGAGTGGTTTGCCCGAATGCGAGCGCTCGAAGCCTGGCGCCGCACCGAGGAACCCTGAGACGGGTGGAGCGGCGCCGCTCCGCTCCGTAGCGCTAGACGTGCAGCGTGGTCTCGTCGTACGGCGAGGCGAGGAAAGCCGGTTGAGCTTCGGCCCATTGCCAGAGCGCCTGCAGGTGCGGATACCGCGCTGCCTCGGCTGTGCCGGGCAGCTTCTGCTGCGTGAATCGCCAGGAGACCGCCGCGGCAATGGTCGCTGCGTTGAGCGCCGGCGGCACGGGCCGCGCGGCGAGATCGGCTTCGAGCGCCGCATAGGCGGCATGCAGCTGTTCGGTCACCCGTCTTAACCAGGGGTCATGTTGTTTTTCGGGTGGCCGTAGCTCTCGTTCGTAGACGATCTGCACGCTCTTCTCGCAGGCGGCGAGCGCGAGCCCCACGGCACGCAGCATCCTCGTGCGTTCCTCGGGTGCGGCGGGCAGCAGCGCGCGCGGTCGCGCCAGCATCTCGGCGTAGTCCAGGATCAGAGTCGAGTCCATCAGCACGGTGCCGTCGTCGCACACGAGCGTCGGGGCCTTCACCACCGGGTTGATCGCCCGGAACTGCTCGTAGGTGCGGAATACCGATATGCAACGCTGCGCGAACGGCAGGTCGAGTACGCGCAACGACACGGCAACGCGCCGGACGTAGGGAGAATCGAGCATGCCGATCAGCTGCATGGTCATCTCGGTGCGCGGCAACGCGCCGGCTCGGAGGAGGAATTGATACGATACCACGGTACGGGTGACCGGAGCGTGCGGCCGTCGCGCCCGGTGGGGCGAGGCATGATCGGAGGGAACAGCATGCGGCAGATCACCATTCGGACGCGCGACGGACAGTGTCGCAGCTTCGTCTTCCGGCCGACCGGGACCGGCCCCTGGCCCGCGGTGCTGGTCTACATGGATGGGCTTGCAATCCGCCCGGCGATGCTCGAGATCGGCGAGCGCCTGTCCGCGAGCGGTTACTTCACGCTGCTGCCGGACCTGTTCTATCGCTCCGGGCCGTACGAGCCGATGGATCCGAAGCGGGTGTTCGCCGACCCCGAGCAGCGCAAGATCCTGATGGAGAAATTCATGGCGCTGGCCACCCCGGCAAACGTCATGTCCGATACCGCGGCATTCCTTGAATTCATCGCTGCGCAACCGGATGTCGAACCCGGTCCGGTCGGTACCACCGGCTACTGCATGGGCGGGCTGATGTCACTGACGGCGGCCGGCACCTATCCGCTGCGCATCGCGGCGGCCGCTTCCTACCACGGCGGTCGACTCGCTACCGAGGCGCCCGACAGCCCGCACCGGCTGGCCGGCAAGATGAAGGCGCGCGTCTACGTGGCTGGCGCAACCGAGGATGCCTCGTTCCCGCCGGAGATGAAGGCGCGCCTGGAGGAGGCCCTCACGCAGGCCGGAGTCACGCACCAGGTCGAGACCTATCCGGCCCGCCACGGCTGGGTATTCCGCGACACGCCGGTGTACGACGCGGCGGCCGCGGAGCGGCACTGGCAGACGCTGCTCGCGCTGTTCGCCTCGACCCTGTCGCGCCGGTCGGATCCGGCCGCGCAGCGGCTCATTTGAGCGGGACGACGCGAAATCCGGCGATCTGGTTGTCGTGATCGAAGAATACGGCGAGGCCGATCGTCTGGTGCTGGAACATCGTGTGCACGATGACCATGGGTTGACCCTTGTAGCTCATCGTGTCGCCGCCGTCGGTCTTGGTGTACGGGCCGAACTTCTTCTCGATGAACTGCCACAGGTCCTTCAGTTTCGCCGGAGTGGCGTGCTTGCGCATGCTGGCGTTGAAATGAGTCTCGGCCTGCGCGAACCGCCCTGCCGCCAGATCCTGGACGAAGGCGGTGGCCTCGGCGCGGCTGCCCGTGGGCGCGGTGGCCTGCGCCGCTGGAAGCGCGAGCGGCGCGAGCAGCGCGAGCAGCGCGAAGGCGCAGCCGGCCCGTAAGGCATTCAATCGTCGATTAATGCGGATCATGCAATCTCCCCTGCCATGCTGTTGGATCAAACCCGGCGTTGCCGGCGAAATCGCTGGTAGGCCTCGAGCACCGCCCTGTCGAGCTGCTCCGGGCGAGCCGTGAGGGCTGCCGCCCCGAGGGCGCGTAGCGCCCGCACGTTGCCTTCCAGGCTGCGATGGTACTCGGCGGCGGCCAACGCGCGAAAGGGATCCAGTGCATCGTCCGCCGGGGCGGCCGGTAGGGCGGTAATGCGGGCGTTTTCCAGGCCGCAGATCAGCGTGAAATGCTTTGGGCCGAGCAGCTTGACCGCCTCCGCCAGCTCTTCGATCGCCGCGTCGAGCAGGTCCGTGAGCATGACCACGAGCATCCGTCTGGGGCTCGAGGCGCGGATATGCGCCGCAGCGAGCGCAGGATTGGCCTGTCCGGGGCGGAGCGTGCATTCGGTCAGCGCCGCGCGGATCCGTGCGACCGCGGGTGCGCCGCGTGCCGGCGCGAGCAGCGATACGGGTCGCTCGGCGAACAGCAGCAGCCCGACGGCGTCATCCAGCTCCGCCGCCCGCTGCGCCAAGCGGGCAGCGACATTGATATAGAGTCCCAGCCGATCGATGTCCCCGGCAGCGAGCCCGCTCGTGCGGCCGACGTCGACGGCCATGAGGATCTCCAGATGTCGCTCTTCGGCGAGATCGCGGCTGATGAGCCGACCACGCCGGGCGCTCGCTTTCCAGTCGATCACGCGCAGCGGATCGCAGTACCGGTATTCGCGCAGCTGCAGGGCTTCCATGCCACCGCCGCCGGCTCCGGCGGTGAACCCCTCGCCGCGTGTTTCGCCCGCCGCGCGGTTCGGGTGTACAAGCAGGTCGGGAATCACCCTCGCTGTGTAGGCAATGTCCGCCTGGGTCGGCCACCAGGCCAGATGCAGCGGCCCGGACGCCCGCAGCCGCAGGGCGGGCCACGCATAGCGCCCCAGCCGGCGCGGGCGGGCCCGCAGCGGCACGGCCACGTCCCGGCCGCGGGGCAGGCGAAGGGCAGTGAGCGGGGTCTCGGCGGAAAACGGCTCCGGTGCCGCGGGAGCCGCTTCGACGCGGATGCTGGCCCGATGATCCTGGCGGAATACGAGCTGCAGGCTGCGCTCACGGCCGAGCGGCCAGCGCACTGGGCCGGACAGGCGCGCCTGGACGCGCCAATGCTGCACGCTGG
>JAJXWE010000230.1 GCA_021781775.1 Pseudomonadota bacterium
CATTCCGGTGCTCCTCGAGGTCGCCGCTGCGCTTGGCTATGCACACTCGCGGGGCGTGGTGCACCGGGATCTCAAGGCGAGCAACGTGCTGCTCGACAGCTCCGGGCAGATTAAACTCGCTGACTTCGGAGTCGCCGCCGTGCTACGCGGCTCAGGTGCGGAATAGGACGTCGCGCGGGCGTGCGGTGGCTCGCCGTTCACGGCGAGTCCGGAGCAGCTGCGCGGCGAGCCTCCCAATCCGGCCGATGACATCTGCGGCTTCGGGGCGCTCGCCTACGAGTTGCTCGCGGGACATCAACCGTACTTTCCCAATTTCGATGCCGGTCAGATCCAAAGCGGCACCGTGCCGCAACTCGTTCCGGCCCGCCGGGCCCCGGTTCAATTGATCGAGCTGGTCATGCAGATGCTGGCCAAGCGTGTCGATGAGCGGCCCGGCAGCATGCACGAGGTGGCCGAGGCGCTCGAGCTGACGCTGAACGCGACGCTGGCGCTCGACCTGACCGAGCTCGCTGATCTTTCCGCCGCACCGACGGAGTCTGCGCGCGCCGATGACCGCAGGCCATCGGCGCCGCCGGACCCGCTGGATGCGGTGGCGGCGGCGGCCGAGAGCGTGGCACTCGCTGCGCCCGCGCGAGCGGAGGTCGCGCCGCAAGGCGCCGCAGCCGAGCCGCAACCGGAGGTGCGCAACGTCGCGCACGATCCGCCGCAGATCGCAATGTCGAGTAATCCGTACCTGGATGAGGTTCCCGCACTGCGCGCAATGCCCCTGTCGGAGCCGTGGGAGCGACCCGGACGGTACAGCGCTCGAAGGCCACGGCGGCACCGCGGACGTTTCCTGACGTTCGGACTGATCTGTGCGGTGGGCGGTGCGGCCGTGACGCTGTGGGGGAGTGGCCCGTTGTCCGGTGACAATCTCCCGAAGGCATTGTCCACGGTCGTGGCGCAGTTGCAGGGCCGTCCGAGCGACGGCATTGCGCAGGTTGGCGCGGTCGGTCCGACAGTGCCCCCGAGCCCGCCGAGTCCGGCGACTCTGCCGGACTCTTCGAGCGCGCCGAGTTCGTCGGGTTCACTGGGTTCACCGGGTGCGCCGAGCTCGGGCTCCGCGACAGTGCGCGGTGTGCGGATCGAACGGCGACTGAGCACTCTGGCGGCGCGCGGCGCTGCAACCTGGGACGCGGGCGATTTTGCGGCAGCGAAGCAGCAGGTTCTCGAGGCACGCACGGCAGAGCAGACGCGCCGGTCCGTGGCCGCACGCCGGCACTGGCTCGCCGCCGCGGCTCTGCTTAAGCGCATGCGCAAGCAGGTACCGCGTGCCGTGACGGCGCAGGTCACAGCCGGAGAGGCGGCACTCGCCGCGGGACGACAGCGCAGGGCGGCGCGGGCGTTCGCGTTGGCAATGCGGATCGATGGTGGCGGTCGGAAGTCGGCGGCGGGCCGGGGAGGGGCTCACGCGCTGGGCGCTGTGCTATCGCTGCTGAGTCAGGGCCGCCGGGCGGAGCAGGCCGGCGATTATTCGCGCGCCGCGTACTATTTCAGGCGAGTGGTCGCTCGTGCGCCGCACGATGGGCGGGCCAGGGCTGCCCTGACGCGCGCGGCGCAGTTTCCGCAGCGTGGGTTACCACAAGGCGGTCCGCGCGGGGCTGGCGGCCATTGCCGGCGGGCATTGGTACCACGCGCAGGCGGACTTCCTGCAGGCGCTGGTGTTCCGGCCGCAGGGCATCGAGGCGGCCACCGGGCTCGGCAGAGTGGACCAGGTGTTGTACAAGCGAACTCCCGTGTCGGCGCGTGCCGTTGCGCAGCGGATGGGATCGGACTAGCGCGAAGCGCGTGGGTGCGCGGCACGTGGTCACAGGGGATGGGCAGGTGGCGCGATCGGCCGCAGCAATCGTAAAGCCCTGCCAGGAGAGGAGGATGGGCGAGCTTGCCGGCGGGCCCGACTGGAGCTCGGTCGTCTGCGAAGCGGTGCCGCAGCTGCGTGGATTAGGGCCGTGCTCGTACCATTGAGGTCAACCGAGAGGCGGCGCCGGGAGCACGGACCGCCGAGGGTGATGAGTTGGCGAGGACTCGCGGTGCCGAGATCAGACAGCGCCGCGGAGTCATAGAGCGTCATGCCCGCGAGTGAGGCGGGAGTTCCCGGTATGCGGGTGTGGGCTGGTCTGGTTGTAGTTTGCATCGATGGACCAGTCCACGTGCCCGAAGCGGTAGTGCTCGGGCAGGGTGAAGCTGAGGTCTGCGCCCTGAGTGGCGCTGTCGATGCCGCTGGCGAGTCTGCGGGCGGGCGGTGCCGATAGGCTCTGGGCGGCTCGCACTGCGAACGGGGGAATGCTTTGTGGTAATACGGCCCCGTTCACGGTCATGGTACACGTGCATCAAGACTATCCCGATATCGATGGGAACAACATTTATAAGTGTATGATATTTATAGTATCTCAGTATTTTGCTCATAGACGTGAGCTTGGTGCGGGTGTCGGGTAAGCCTGCGGTGTCGATGAGAAAACGGGTCTTTTATTCAGTACGATAGTACTTATAATTAGGTACTAATCTACTGATTAAAATTCCCATGGAATCCGCCCAGACCATTGGCTTTTCCGACGAGGCTGAACTGAAAGACCGCTGTCAATTGCAATTCCTTGCGCAGCTGATGCGCCAGGGTGCCGACCGATTCGTGCTCAAAGGTGGCCTCGCCATGCGCGCGTTGTATGACAGCGTTCGATTGACGAAGGACATTGACTTCGATTGTGAAGACAGCGTCTCCGCGCAGTCCATGAAGAATCAGCTGCCGAAAGCGCTGATGCTTGCTGCGCGCCTCTGCGGCTTGACCCAGCCGGTCGTTGCGCAGACCAAGAATGGTGAGCGCGCGTGCCGGTGGCGGTTGGAGGTGACCCTTCCCGGCAGTGTGCGTCGCATGAGCTATGAGGTTGAGATTTCCAGGCGCGGGTTGCCACGTGCGGCGTACATCACGACTGCAACGCTTCGCCCGCCGGTCGAGTACCGCATGAGTCCGTTCGTGGTCCGTGTTTACGCCGATGCCGCGATGGCTGCCGCGAAGGTCAATGCACTGCTCAGCGACAACCGCAGCGTTCCGCGCGACGTGTATGACCTCTATGAGCTGAGCGTGCGTGGTGCCGATCCCAGTGCTCTGTGGGTCGAGTCAGTCGCGCGCGAAGTGCTTGAGCGCAAACGCGGACCGGTGTGGCACAAGATCCTCTCTATCGGCTTCGACATGGCGAACGCGGAACTGTTGACGTGGCTGTCGCCCAACGTGCGTGCCACGATCAACGCCGATCGATGGGACGAAATGCGCGCGCAGGTCGCCGAATCTGTGGAGCGCTGGTTTGGCCGGGCGGTGCCGCTCGCCAAGAGCGCCGAGGAGCACGGGCATGATACGCAATCCGACGCCGATCTTGCTGGGCGCTGAGGCGCCGCGTGTGCTCACGGTGCCGATGATTGCCGCGGTGCTGGCCGGCGGCGGCAAGCCCGTTGCTCGCAACACTCTGTTCCGTTGGCTGCGTGAGCAGCGTCAGGTGGGTACGCTGCGGCCTGTCACGCGCGGGCTGTACCTGAACCAGCTTGCCATTCCGCGGCCGGAGGCGGCCGAGGCGGCGGCGTTTGTACGCTCCGGGGCGATCGTCAGCTTGCAAACCGTTCTCGGTGATGCCGGGGTTTTGAACAACTATTCCGACGTGGTGACTTGCCTCGTTCCGCTCCTGGGAGGCATCGCGCCGTCGAGCCGCACCGTGCGGGCCAATCGCCTGGAGTATCGGTTTCATGCCGTCCCCGCCCGGCTGCTCGATGAGCGGGCGGGCTCGCTCGAGGATCGCTTTGACCTGGCTGTGACCTATCCGCGCGCGACGCCGGAGAAGGCGCTGCTCGACTGGATGTATCTGGGCTCATCCGCCCGGACAACCATTGCGGGTCCGCCGCTCGATATCGATGCCTCGCGCCTCGACCGACGTCGCCTGCGGCGGTTGGCCCGGCGCATGCGCCTTGAACCGGAACTCGATGCGTACACGCTACGCAGGTCCAGGTTTGATGCGGATCCGGGCGTGGCGGCAAATGATGCGGTGCCTCGCTGAGGGCGCAACGCGGAGCCTCGTGCCGCGGCCATTGCAAGCGGTGAGCGGGCTCGAGCGCATCGTCGGCTTGTGCCGCCGCGACTCGCGGGCCTCCGGGGCGTACAGACACGGCGGGCCGGGGTGTCTCAGAAGTGCACGCTGGCGCGCATGTAGTAGAACCCGCCGTTGATGCCGAAGGGGGAGAACATGGGGTACTGGAAGACCCCGAGGGTGTCGCCGTAGCGGAACGTGTTGTAGTGGGCGAGCAGGGTGGCGTTGTAG
>JAJXWE010000231.1 GCA_021781775.1 Pseudomonadota bacterium
GAGCCAGGCGAGCAGCGCGGTGAACACCGCCTCGAGATTCAGCAGCAGCGAGGCGCTCGCCGCCGGAATCTGCCGCAGTCCGCTCATCAGCAGCACTGGCGCGAGGACGCCTCCAGCGAGAATCGCCCCGCCGAGCCAGCCCAGCGTGCCGGCGCTCCAGGGGCTGCGGGTGGCCTCGCGCGGCCGCAGCGCGATCCAGACGGTCAGGCCGATCCCGCTGCCGGCATAGAGCAGTCCCGCCAGCGTCATCGGCGCCGTATCATTCAACAGGAGCTTCGCGAACGGCGTACTGACCCCGAACAGCAGCGCCGCGAGCAGGGCCGAGGCGATGCCGCGCTTCGAGTCCCCGTCCGGTGTCGCAGCGGGCGTTTGCATGACGATGGAGTATAGCGGCGGGGACGCTGGCGCGTCCCCGCCGCCCGCCCTCATTCGGTCTGGCGGATGAACTGCGCGATGTTCGCGTGCAGGTGCGCCAGGCCCTGCGGGCGCACGTAGATCATGTGGCCGGTGTGGTAGAAGCGGAACTCGACGTTCTTCTGCAGCGCCGGCTGCATGGGCAGCTGGCGCATCTGGTACAGGGCCGCGTAGTACGGCGTCGCCAGATCGAAGTAGCCGGCGTTGACCAGCACCTTCAGATCCGGATCGAGTGTGAGGGTCGTAGCGAGATCCGGCAGCACGTTCGCCGTGATCGGTCCCGCGGCGCTCGAGCCCGGTTGGACGTGCTGCCATTTCCAGTCGTTGAACACCGTTTCCGACAGGAAAACGTAGCGATGCCCGGCCCCGAAGTGCAGGGTGTCGCGCAGGTACTGGTTCGCCGCCGAAACGTACGCCGAGCCGATGCCGGAGATCAGCGGGTCGTACTCGGCGTACTCGGCCAGCGGGTCGAGCGTCGGCCCGGAGAAGCGCGCATCCAGCCGCCCGGTGGTCTTGCCCTCGGTGGCGAGCAGCTCCTGCTCGAACTGCGGGCCGGTCACGCGCAGGTCTGCCTTGAGCAGGTAGGATTCGGGCAGCCCGGTGTACTCGGCCATCTGCGCTGCGACCGCCTGCTCCTGCGCACTCGGCAGCGCGGCGCCCCGGTTGAGCGCGGCGAGGTACGGCCCCATCGCCCAGGACTGCACCTGATCGAGCCACGGATGCAGCTGGGCGGGCGGCTGCGCCAGGCGCTTGTGATACCAGGCGACGGCGGCGTAGGTCGGTAAAGCCAGCGCGTACGGCAGGTTGATGCCAGGGTTGGCATTGGCGTAATCGATGCTCGTGTCGAAGTTGAGAATCGTGGACAGCAGCACGACGCCGTTGAGATCGACGTTGTCGGCGTTCTCCAGGATTCCTGCGACCACGGCCGAGCGGGTCGTGCCGTAGCTTTCGCCGATCAGGTATTTCGGGGAGTTCCAGCGGCCGTACTGTGACAGGAACTGCGTGATGAACTGGGCGAACGCGTTGCCGTCGGCATCAACTCCGTAGAACATTTTCGGCGTGCCGGCGCCGCCATTTGCCTTGTCGATGATGCGGCTGAACCCGGTGCCCACCGCGTCGACGAACACCAGGTCGCTGGCATCGAGCAGGCTGTAGTGGTTGCTGACCAGCTGGTACGGCGCGGGCGGCGTATGCGCGTGACTCTCGGTCACGACGCGCATCGGGCCGAACGCCCCGATGTGCAGTGGCGCGGAGCAGCCGCCCGGTCCCCCGTTGTAAAGGAACGCGATCGGGCGCCGGCTGGGGTTGGCGCCGTTCTTGAAATAGGCGACGTAGAACATCTCGCCGGTGGGCTTGCCCGCCTTGTCCCGCAGGACCAGCGTTCCGGCCTTGGCCGTGTAGTGAATGGCGTGCCCGCCGACGGTGACGCTGCCCTGGGTGGTGACCGTGTGGGGGGTGGCCCAGAACTGCTCAGGATTGGCGCTCTTCGCTGCCGGGGGTGCCGGCGGTGCGGCAGCGAGCGCGGCGGCGGGACACCATCCGGCGAGCAGCGCGGAAAGGATCAGTGCGCGAGGTGCGGGCATGGGCGTTCTCTTGTGCGGCTGAAATGACGGATGAAGGACACGCGGGGCGCAGCCTGCGGCCCTGGCGCGTACCGGCGCGCGAGGCTAGCAACTCCGGGCACCGGCGGCTGTCTGCTCGTCGAATTTCCGTCGCAGTGGTGGCCCGCCGCCGCCGCGTCAGTCTCTACCGCCGCAGTGCGCGCGCGTGCAGGTCGTACGTGTCGGCCGCAGTGACTTCGACGTCGGCCCATTCCCCCGGGGCGAGCCCGTCCGCGGCCGCAATGCGCACGACACCGTCAATTTCCGGCGCGTCGGCTTCGCTGCGTGCGACGGCGCCGTCAGGGCTCACCGCATCGATCAGCACGCGCAGGCGCTGCCCGATGCGCCGCTGCAGGCGCTCGGCGCTGATCGCCGCCGCGCACTCCATGAAGCGATCGTAGCGCTCCTGCTGGAGTTCCCCCGGCACGTGCGCCGCGATGGCGTTCGCAGTCGCACCGTCCACCGGAGAGTACTTGAAGCAGCCGACACGATCGAGTTGCGCTGCGCGCAGCCACTGCAGCAGCTCCTCGAACTCCGCGTCGGTCTCCCCCGGAAAGCCGACGATGAACGTGCTGCGCAGCGTCAGGTCGGGACACTGCTGGCGCCACTGCTGGATGCGCTCGAGCACGTTCTCGGCATGCGCCGGGCGGCGCATCCGCTTCAGCACCGACGGACTGCCGTGCTGGAACGGGATGTCGAGATACGGCAGCACGCGGCGCTCGGCCATCAGGCCGATGACTTCGTCCACGTGCGGGTAGGGGTAGACATAGTGCAGCCGCACCCAGACCCCGAGCGTGCCGAGCGCGCGCGCCAGATCGATGAAGCGCGACTCATATGCGCTGCCCCGCCATTCGGCACCGCGGTAGCGGATGTCCGCACCGTAGGCGCTGGTGTCCTGGGAGATGACCAGCAATTCCTTCACGCCCGCCCCGACCAGGCGCTCGGCCTCGGTGAGGACCTCGTCGATCCGGCGGCTCGCCAGCCGTCCGCGTAGCGCCGGGATGATGCAGAAGCTGCACGAGTTGTTACAGCCTTCCGAGACCTTCAGGTACGCGTAATGGCGCGGGGTCAGGCGGATTCCCTGCGGCGGCACCAGATCGAGGAACGGGTCGTGCTGCGGCGGCAGATGCTCGTGGATCGCCGCCAGCACCGCGCCGTAATCGTGCGGGCCGGTCACCTTGAGGACGTGCGGATGGCGCTGCAGGATGCGCTCGGGGCGGGCGCCGAGACAGCCGGTCACGATGACGCGGCCGTTGTGCTCGAGCGCCTCGCCGATCGTTTCCAGCGACTCGTCGATCGCCGCGTCGATGAATCCGCAGGTATTGACTACGACCAGCTCGGCACGCTCGTAGCTGGGGCTGATCTCGTAGCCCTCGGCGCGCAAGGTCGTCAGGATGCGCTCGGAGTCCACCAGCGCCTTGGGGCAGCCGAGGCTGACGAAGCCGATCTTCGGGCTGCGCCGCCGCGCTGAGGCGCGCCGCGGGGTCGGGGAGTTCATGGTGCGACGGATGTGGCTCGGGAAGGGTGGGGCGCGCATTGGCGCGGCGCGCGCAGCCTACCCGCGCCGACCCGCCCACGCAACCGTGATGGCCTACCGGCCGTAGACAACCGTAATCTCGGTCTCGGCAATAGCGTCGGCGCGCACGGCGGCGGCGATGGCCCCGGGTGGGGCGCCCCTGGGAACAGCCACCCGGGGCGTGCGCAGGGCGTACAGCAGGATGTGGTAGTGGTGGGCAGGTCCCGGCGGCGGACAGGGCCCGCCGTAGCCCACCGATCCGTAGTCATTGCGGGTCTGCACCGCGCCGGCCGGCAAGCCGCGCCCGCCCGGCTCCCCGGCCCCGGTCGGCAGCGCACGCACCTCGGCGGGGATGTCGAGCACCAGCCAATGCCACCAGCCGCCCGGCGCGTCGGAGTCGTAGACCAGCACCGCGAAGCTGCGCGCCGCGGGCGGAGGGTGTCGCCAGCGGAGGGCCGGGGACAGGTTGCGGCCCCGGCAGCCGTTGCGATGGTAGACATACGCCGGGGGGACCTCGCCCCCGGCGCTCAGACCGGGGCTGCGCAGGATGAAATGCCCGCCGCCGGCCGGCAGGGCCGCGGCCGCGACGGCCGGGACGACCAGCGAGAGCAGCGCACTGCCCAGCGCCCTCGGGCGGATGAGCTCGCGTTTCGATCGCGGTCGCATGGTTGCCTCCCGGTGCATCGATCACCACCGTGGACGACAGTGTGCAGCCGCATGGGCCATCCGGCAAACTAGTCCGGCATGAATGCCGCAAAGACCGCACTCGTCACGGGGGCGACCGATGGACTGGGTCGTGC
>JAJXWE010000232.1 GCA_021781775.1 Pseudomonadota bacterium
TTCCTCGGCATTGACTTCGGCAAACGTGGTAAACATCATCGCGGTGAACTGCATCGATCGGCTCGCGCCGGCCAGCAGCAGAATGAACACGATGAGCGAGGTCGGCAGCGCCGGTGAGATCCACGCGCAGGCGGCGATGCCGGCAGCCGTGATCGCGCCGTTCACGATCAGCACCCGGCGCAGGCCGAAGCGGCGGATGATGGGGTTGGTGACCAGCTTCATCAGCAGGTTGGCCAGCATGTACACCAGCAGCAGCAGGCCGCTTTCGAGCGGGCTGAAGCCGTAGACGAGCTCGAGCATCATCGGCAGGAGAAAAGGGGTGGCGCTGATTGCCGCCCGGGTGAGCCCGCCCCCGGAGACCGTCGCGACGCGAAACGCCTTCTGGCGCAGCACCGCGAGCGGTACCAGCGGACGAGGGGTCGACTCGAGGTGGCGCACCGCACCATAGCCGGCGGCAAAGGCTGCTGTGAGCAGCGCCAGGGCGAGCATCGCCTCGGGGTGCTCGCCGCCGAGCAGGTCGAGTCCATAGCTCAGGCAGCCGACTGCAGCGGCGAGCAATACGAATCCGCGCGCGTCGAAGGGATTGCGCTCGGACGCCTTGTGGTTCGGGATCATTCCGAGCACGAGCGCGATGGCGAGCACGCCGATCGGCACGTTGACGTAGAAGATCCAGCGCCAGGACAGCGCATCGGTGATGAAACCGCCGAGCGCCGGCCCGATCACCGGCGCGAGCAGCCCCGGCCAGACCAGCATCGAGAGCGTCGGCATCAGCTCGTGCCGGTCGGTGTTGCGCAGCACGATCATGCGGCCGACCGGCGACATCATCGCCGCCGAGCCGCCCTGCACCAGGCGAGCGCCAATGAATGCCGGGAATCCCCCGGTGAGTCCGCAGGCCGCCGAGGCCAGGGTGAACAGGGCGATTGCGGCGCAGAACAGCGTGCGGGTGCCGATCCGGTCGGCGAGCCAGGCGCTGGCCGGGATGCACACGGCGGCGGCGAGCGCATAAGCGGTGATGCCCTCGCTGACCCGGCTCTCGGTCGTGGCGAAGCTGTGTGCCATGGCCGGCAGGGCGGTGACGATGATCGTCGAGTCGAGGTTCTGCATGAACATCGCGCTCGCGACGATGAGCGCGATTTGCGTGGACGGCCGGCGAAGCACGGCCATGAGCTCGCTGAACCAGGGCATTGGACGCAGTCTAGCCTTTCCGGAGGGCGATTCGGCGCATCTCCTCCTAAAGGAGGATATGCGCCACTCAGCGCGGTCGAGGTGCGCCGAAGCGGCGCAAATCCAGGGGGCGCAGATCGAACGGCGGTTCACGTCCGGACACCAGTGCCGCCATCGCCTCCGCGGTCGGCGTCGAGAGCGTCAGACCGAGATGTTGGTGCCCGACGGCGTAGAAGAGCGGCGCATCGCCCGGGGCGCGACCGATGCCCGGGAGGTAATCCGGCAGTGTCGGGCGCGAGCCCACCCAGCCGTCGTGGCGTGTGCGGCTGGTGTAGCCGAGACCCTCGAGCGTCCGGCGCAGCCGTTCGATCTTGCGTACGTCGGGTGGCGCGCCGTGGCGCTCGAATTCCAGGTAGCTGGTGGCGCGCAGGCGACCGCGCATCGGAGTGACGATGAGATCGTGCGAGGCGTACACGACCGGCGCATCGCTCAGGGCAGGCGTGTCTGCGAATTCCAGGTGGTAGCCGCGTTCGGAGGTGAGCGGCGCGCGCAGTCCGAAGCGGCGCAGGAACGGGGCGGACTGCACGCCTGCGCAGACCACCGCCGCGCGCACCTTGAGCAGCTGACCGGCGGTGCGCACCGCTACGCGGCCGCCCTCGGGGAAGATCTCAAGCACCTCCTCGCGCTGGAATTGGCCCCCGGCCCGTACGGCGGCCTGCACGAGCGCGGCTGCGACGTTCTGCGGGTCGAGCACGTGGGCGCTGTCGCGAAACCACAGACCCGCGACGGCTCCCGGCGTGCGTGCCTTGATCACGCCGGTGAGCTCGGCGGGGGCCGGTTCGATGCCGAAGCCGCGCTCGCGGGCCTCCTGCGCCTCGCGCGCAGCCTGCTCGCGGGCACGCGACCCGAACCAGAACGCGTAGTGCCCGCGCCGCATGAGCAGCTCCGGGCGGCCGATGTCGCGTAAGGTACGCTCGAGGATGTCCGCCGCAGGGCGCACGAGGGCGGCGAGCGACGGGGTATTGCGCTGCTGGTGGAAGGCCGCAGCGGTGAAGCGCGCGAGCCACGGAGCAAGCGCGGCCAGGCGATGCAGCGGGATGTGTACGCAGCCGCCGCACAGGGTGAGCTCGCGCCAGAAGGTCAGCAGCAGCTCGATAGAGGGCAGCGGTTCGAGCTGCTCGACCGCGATGTGGCCGGCATTACCGAACGAGGCGCCGGCGCTCGCCGGGTCTGCCCGGTCGAGGAGCAGCACGGGATGGCCGTCTCGGGCAAGGCACCAGGCGATGGCGCTGCCGACGATGCCGGCGCCGATGACGGCGATCCGTTCGTCGCTCTTCGGCGGTGCCGACCTGTTGCTGAACGCTGGGCTGCTGGGCGCGCTCACGGCTCTCGCCGTTTCTGAATTGTGAGTATATCGTATACGATCCTGCCATCCAGGCAAGACGGATACGCATCATGAGCGGCGCAACCTCGATCCTGCCGTGCCCGTGGGCCGGCGTCTTCCCGGCGGTCACCACCCAGTTCGACGCCGACCTCGCGGTCGACCTGCCGGCGACGGCTGCCGTGCAGTGCGCGCTGGTCGGGGCCGGCGTGCACGGCCTGGTGGTCCTGGGCACGTGCGGCGAGAACAACTCCCTCGCGGCCGAGGAGAAGCGTGCCGTGCTCGGCGCGGCGGTGGGCGCGGCTGCCGGGCGGATCCCGGTCATCGCGGGCGTCTCGGAGCTCACCACGGGGGCGGCGGTGCGCTTCGCGCGCGATGCCGAGAGCGCCGGTGCCGATGGCCTGATGGTGTTGCCGGCGATGGTGTACGTGCCCACGCCGGCGGAGCTCGAGGCGCACCTGCGCGCAGTGGCGGCCGCGACGCGCTTGCCGATCATGCTGTACAACAATCCGCCGGCCTACCGCGCCGCGATCGAGCTCGATACGCTGACACGCCTCGCCGATGTGACCAACATCGTCGCCCTGAAGGAATCCACTGCGGATTCGCGTCGTTTCACCGACGTGTTCAATGCCTGCGGTGAGCGCTACACGCTGTTTGCCGGGCTCGACGATCTTGCCTTCGAGGGCCTCGCGCTCGGGGCGAGCGGCTGGGTGTCGGGACTCACCAATGCCTTCCCGCGCGAGTCGCTCGCACTCTACGAGGCGCTGCGCGCCGGGGATCTCGCGCGCGCCCGGGCGCTGTACCGTTGGTTCATGCCGCTGCTGCACCTGGACGCCGGGCATGATCTGGTGCAGGCCATCAAGCTCGCCGAGCAGGTCATGGGCCGCGGCAGCGAGCGGGTCCGCGCGCCGCGGCGGCCGCTCGAGGGCGCACGTCGCACGCAGGTCATGGGACTCATCGAGCGCGCGGCGGCTACCCGCGGGGAGCTGCCGCTGTGAGGTCTGTGTTCTTCTGCATCGACGGGCACACCGCCGGCAATCCGGTCCGGCTCGTCGCTGGCGGTGCGCCGTTCCTCACGGGGCGCTCGATGAGCGAGCGGCGGGCAGATTTCCTGCAGCGCTTCGACTGGATCCGCCGCGGCCTGATGTTCGAGCCGCGCGGCCACGACATGATGTCGGGCGGTTTCGTCATGCCGCCGCTCGACCCGCAGCATGATGCGGCCATTCTGTTCATCGAAACCAGCGGCTGCCTGCCGATGTGCGGTCACGGCACCATCGGCATGGTGACCTTCGCCATCGAGCACGGGCTGCTGCGAGCGCGCACGAGCGGACGGCTGGCGATCGAGGTGCCGGCCGGGCTGATCGGCATCGAGTATGCTCAGACGGGCGAGAAAGTCACGAGCGTCACGATCCGCAACGTACCGGCCTATCTGGCCCGGCGCGATCTGCGGATCGAGGTGCCCGGGCTCGGTCCTCTGCATGTCGATGTCGCATACGGCGGTAACTTCTACGCCATCGTCGAGCCGCAGCCCGGCTATCCCGGCATCGATGCGCTCGGAGCTTCCGGCCTGCTGCGCCTGAGTCCTCTGGTTCGCGCGCAGGCGCGTGCCGCGTACGAGCCGGTGCATCCTCTCGATCCGACCATCCGCGGGGTGAGCCACGTCATGTGGACCGACCAACCGCGCAGCGCGGGCGCACATGGCCGCAATGCAGTTTTTTACGGTGAGCGGGCCATCGATCGCTCGCCGTGCGGCACGGG
>JAJXWE010000233.1 GCA_021781775.1 Pseudomonadota bacterium
GTTCGGCGCCGGATGGTACTGGTAGTTCGGCGCCGGGCGGTACTGCTGAAAGTGCGGCGCCGGATGGTACTGGTAGTTCGGCGCCGGGTGGTACTGCTGAAAGTGCGGCGCTGGATGGTACTGGTAGTTCGGCGCGGGATGCGCCTGAAAGCGCGGCGCGGCATGGTACGCGGGCTGCTGTGCGTAGTGCGGCGCAGTCCAGGGCTGCCGCGCGGCCGGTCGGTTCCAGTTGTGCTGCGCCGCGCCGCGCGGGCCTGCGGCCCACGCGGGGCGGTCAGTGGGCATGGGTCTTTGCCCCTGACGCACGAATCCCTGGTGCATCATCGGCCCTCCAGCCGCCCGTGCCGCAAACACGCCGTGACCCTGGAAGCGATTCGCGTGGTCGGTGGCGGCGATGGGCGGGCGTCCATGGTTGAAATTGGCGCGTAGCGCCCGGTCGCTCCGCGCCATGACGTTATGCTGTCGCTGCTCAGAGGTGAGGCCGTAGCGGCGCTCGTTCGCGGCGATCTGATCCATGCGGTTCGGGCGCGCGAAGATCCCATCGTGCCCACCGTTGTAACTGACGTGAGCGAAGCGACCCCGATCGAAGTTGGGACGATACCTCGGGTGGTGGTAATACACTTCCCCGCCGAAGCCCGGGCCGACGCGCATGACGGCGCTGTTGTAGTAGAAGAGTCCGCCCCGCCAGTAGCCGCCGTCGTACCCGTCGCCGTCGTATCCGAAGCCGTAATTGATGCCACCGTAGAATCCGACCTGCGGACCCCAGTACCCGTCGTGCCAGAAGTAGTCCCCGTCGTTCCATCCCCAGTAGCCCGGCGTCCACAGCAGTCCGACCTCGGGTGGCAGCACCCAGGTCCCGGGAACCCAGTAATAGCCGAACGGGCCCCAGGCCCAGTAGCCCGGGGCCCAGATGTAGCCGGGCTGCGGACACGGGGGTTGAACATAAATCGGCAGCGGAGGCGGTGGCGTTCCGACCGACACGCCGATGAACACGCCCGCCGAGGCGACCATCGGCAGGGCCGTCAGGACGAGCGCGGGTAGGAGGCGGCCGAGAAATGGGATACGCATGGGCTTCTCCGCAGGGTACTTTGACTATCAGACTGGATCGGCGGCACTGAACCGGTGCTGAATCCCGTCCGGCGCCTATTTTGGCCCGAAACGGGTGCGGCGGGTGCTTGGAACGCCGGCCTTGCCGCTGCGTTGACCGGCTCGACACCTCCGGTCGGCCCCGGGGTGCCACGCGGCGTCTTGCTTGGTACGATGCGCGCCCCCCTGGCAGACCATTCGAGACTCCATGACGGTCGTCACGCGATTCGCTCCCAGCCCTACGGGCATGCTGCACGTGGGCGGGGTCCGCACGGCGCTGTTCAGCTGGCTGTACGCCCGGCGCATGGGCGGGAAATTCATTCTCCGTGTGGAGGACACCGACCGGGAGCGCTCCACGGACGAGGCCGTGCGCGTCATCCTGGACGGAATGGCGTGGCTCGGGCTCACGGCCGACGAGGGCCCGTACTACCAGACGCAGCGCTTCGATCGCTACGGCGCGGTGATTGGGCAGATGCTGGCCGCGGGGCAGGCTTACCACTGCTATTGCACCAAGGAGGAGCTCGAGGCCGTGCGGGCCGAGCAGACCGCCCGCAAGGAAAAGCCACGCTATCCCGGCACCTGCCGCCACGGGCGCGCACCTCGGCCCGGCGTGCAGCCGGTGGTGCGTTTCCGCAATCCGGCGCAAGGCAGCGTGGTCGTCGAGGACCTGGTGCACGGCTCGGTCACGTTCCAGAACGCCGAGCTCGACGATCTGATCATTGCCCGCTCCGACGGAACGCCGACCTACAATTTCTGCGTGGTCGTGGACGACTGGGACATGGGCGTGACGCACGTGATCCGCGGCGACGATCACCTGAACAATACCCCGCGGCAGATGAACATGCTGCTAGCGCTCGGAGCGGCGCTGCCCACGTATGCCCATGTGCCGATGATTCTCGGGCCCGACGGCGCGAAGCTGTCCAAGCGGCACGGCGCGGTGAGCGTGCTGCAGTACGAGGAAGAGGGCTACCTGCCCGACGCGCTGCTCAACTACTTGGTGCGCCTCGGCTGGGCGCACGGCGACCAGGAGGTGTTCACGCGCGAGGAGATGATCGCCGCCTTCGACATCAAAGACGTGAACAGGGCCGCCTCGGCCTTCAATCCCGAGAAGCTCCTGTGGCTCAATCAGCAGCACATGATGCGCGCCACGCCGGCGACGCTCGTGCCGCATCTGCGCGCCCAGCTGCGACGCATCGGACTCGACTGCGACGATCAGGCACTGCTCGAGGGCATCATTCTGGCTCAGCGCGAGCGAGCCAAGACGATGAAGGAGATGGCACTCAATAGCCGGTTCTTTTTCGCCGAGCACGTCGAAATTGATCCCAAGGCGGCGGCCAAGCACCTGGGGGGCGGCGGCCGGGAGACGCTGCAGCGCGTGCGCGAGCGGCTCGCAGGCCTGGGGGGTTGGAGTACCGAGGCCATTCACGGTGCGCTCGAGGCGCTTGCCGCCGAGCTTGGGGCAGGGCTCGGCAAAGTTGCCCAGCCGGTGCGCGTTGCCGTGACCGGTGCGGCGGTCTCTCCCCCGATCGATGTGACTCTGGCACTGCTGGGCCGGGAGCGTACGCTGGCGCGCCTGGATGCGGCCATGGCGGCGGGGTCGGGTGCGTAGCGCACGAACCGAAGTGCTCATGGGCAATGCCGCTTGACAGGGCGGCGGCCCTTCCGTACCTTCGCCGCCCACTCCGTGGGGCCATAGCTCAGCTGGGAGAGCGCTTGCATGGCATGCAAGAGGTCGGCGGTTCGATCCCGCCTGGCTCCACCAATTTCCCGTTTATTTACTGCCGATCCGGCGTGCTGCCTGCGCGAGAGGCAGCCTTTACGGGTACTTCAGCGCGTTGGCCTCTTCTTCTAACGCGCTCTGCGATTGTTCATGTGCTCGGGGGCGTGTAATCTTGCCGCCCCGCGCAACAGGGGACGGCACCTCGGGGCTGCATCCTGCGCTGTATCACCGCGGTCGGGTCCCCATCGTCTAGAGGCCCAGGACATCGCCCTTTCACGGCGGTAACAGGGGTTCGAATCCCCTTGGGGACGCCAATAAAATCAGGGCGTTACGGAATTAGAACCGAGCGAGCCCCTCGCGTCGGCAGGCTGTGTTGACGCGGCTCTTTCTCTCGATCAGCACGCGGTGTCCTGCCGGCCGGCAGCTCGGATGTCGCAACGCATCCGCGCACCATGATCGCCTGAACGCGCTGCTCAGCTTGATCAGCGGAACGTGGCGGACGCCTCGACTCTCTCGGCGGCGGGACGGAAGTCGTGCAGCGAGGAGGGCACCTGGGCTGGCGGCACGCGATCGCTCATCGCGGCCTCAGCTCAGTACCCGACGGCGTGCGGGCCTCTGCTCGGGGGCAAATGGCCGCGACGGAACATGGGCCACAGGACTTGCATGTGCCTCACCGGTGGAGAGCCCTCCGGCGGCATCAGGGAAAATTTCGGCAGCCGGCTCACCACGGACACTGCGCTGCAGCCGGCGAGTCGTGGGCCGGCCAGCAGACCTGCCCAGAGGCGCCGCCATGCAATCCATGACATGGCCGGAGGCTACCGATCCACCGCACTGGACGGAATTGCCACGTCACGATGTCCGTGACTGCCGGGTGCGCGTCCCGATCAGACGCGATCTGCTATGGTGATGCGAGTTCGTGGAGCGGTGCGGTGTACATAGAAGTCGAGCAAGCGCGGCTGTATTTCGACACGGTCGGCTCCCAGCTGGACGTTGTGGGGGAGCGGATGCAGGAGCGGCCGACGCTCATCGTCATGCACGGCGGTCCCGGGTTCGATCACAGCACGCTGCGGCCGTATTTCGACCGGTTCGCCGACGGCCATCAGGTCCTCTATCTCGATCACCGTGGTAATGGCCGCTCGAGCGGCGAGAGCGATTCGTGGACGCTCGCGCAGTGGGGCAGGGATGTGAAATCCCTCTGCGATCAGCTCGGCATCACCCGGCCCGTCGTGTACGGCAACTCGTTCGGCGGCATGGTCGCCATGTCTTATGCGAAGCAGTTTCCCGAGCATCCCGCCAAGCTCATTCTTTCCTCGACGGCGGCCCGGATGCACATCGACACTACCGTGGCGCTGATGTTCGAGCGCGGTGGCGAGCGGGCCGGCGAGGTGGCGAGACGCTTCTGGCGCGAGCCCGATGAGCAGCTGATGCAGGAGTACCTCGCGGTCTGCCTGCCGCTCTACAATCCC
>JAJXWE010000234.1 GCA_021781775.1 Pseudomonadota bacterium
CGTAGCCGTCGAACAGCTCCGTCGGGAACGGTCCCGCTCCAACCCGCGTGGTGTACGCCTTGACGATCCCGAGCACGTAATCGAAGGCGCGCGGCCCGAGCCCCGAGCCGGTGCCCGCGAATCCGGCGGTGGTGTTGGAGGACGTCACGTACGGATAGGTGCCCAGATCAACATCGAGCATCGCGCCCTGCGCGCCCTCGAACAGCGCGCTGCCGCCGGCGCGGCGCAGCCGGTCGAGCTCGAGCGTCACGTCGGTCACGAGCGGTGCGATGGTCTCGGCATAGGCGAGCTGCTCATCGAGCGTCTTCTGGAAGTCCACCGGGCTCTGGCGGAAGTAGTGCTGCAGCACGAAGTTGTGAAAGTCGAGCACCTCGCCGAGCTTGGCGGCGAAGCGTTCGCGCTGGAACAGATCACCAACGCGCACCGCGCGGCGTGCCACCTTGTCCTCATAGGCCGGACCAATGCCACGGCCGGTGGTGCCGATGGCGTTCGCGCCACGTGCGCGCTCGCGCGCCTGATCGAGCTGGATGTGCGAGGGCAGGATGAGCGGACAGAGTGGCGAGAGAGCAAGCCGCTCGAAGACCGGCACGCCCTGATTGATCAGCGTGTAGCTCTCCTTCAGCAGCGCCTCGAGCGAAAGCACCACCCCGTTGCCGATCAGGCAGCGCACCTGCTCACGCAGGATGCCTGAGGGGATCAGCGAGAGGATGGTCTTCGCCCCGTCGATGACCAGCGTGTGCCCGGCGTTGTGCCCGCCCTGGAAGCGCACCACGGCGGCGGCACGCTCGGTGAGCAGGTCGACGACCTTGCCCTTGCCCTCGTCGCCCCACTGCGTGCCGATCACGACTACGAATCTACCCACTGCAGTCTCGCTCCTCAGTCAGACATCCGGATGTTGCGCCTCGAGGATCTCCACCCCGGGCGTCTTGGCCAGAGCGAGCACCTCCGCGTCGGGCATCTGCACGGCCAGCTCGATCGAGCCGTCCTCGCCCGAGTGCTCGGCGCGCACCACCTTCGCCGCGTACAGACGTGAGCGAAGCGCGCCCGCGCCGGGCGGCAGACGCACGCGCGCATCGCGAATGCTGCGCGAGAGCCGCTCGGAGACCGCAGAGAGCAGCAGCTCGATGCCCTGGCGCTCGGCCGCCGAGATCCACACCGCGCTCGCCTCGCCCTCGGCACTGCGCTCGATGCCGGCGGCGCGGCCCAGCCGGTCGATCTTGTTGTACACCAGCAGCTGCGGAATGGACTGCGCGCCGATCTGGGCGAGCACCTCGTTGACCTGCGCGATGTGCTGGTCGCGCAGCGGATCGCTCGCGTCGATGACGTGCAGCAGCAGCGTCGCCTCGCGCGCCTCGGTGAGCGTTGACTGGAATGCCGCCACCAGCTCGTGCGGCAGGTCGCGGATGAACCCGACGGTGTCGGCCGCCACGACCTGTGTCCCACCGGGCAGCGTGATGCGCCGAACGGTTGGGTCGAGCGTCGCGAACAGCTGATCGGCGACGTAGGCGTTCGCGCCGGTGAGCGTGCGGAACAGCGTCGATTTTCCGGCGTTGGTGTAACCCACCAGCGCCAGCGAGGGCACCGGAATCTCCGCGCGCACCTGCCGTCCGGTCTCGCGCTGCTGACGCAGCTTGGCCAGACGGCGCGTCAGCAGCCTGACGCGCTGGGCGATGAGCCGGCGGTCCGTCTCGAGCTGCGTCTCGCCCGGACCGCGCATGCCGATGCCGCCCTTCTGGCGCTCCAGGTGCGTCCAGCCCCGCACCAGGCGGGTGGCGATGTGGCGCAGCTGCGCCAGCTCGACCTCGAGCTTACCTTCGAAGCTGCGCGCGCGCTGCGCGAAGATGTCGAGAATCAGTCCGTTGCGGTCGAGCACCCGCCGGCCGGTGAGCTTCTCGAGGTTGCGCTCCTGGCTGGGCGAGAGCGCGTGGTCGACGAGAATCACCTCCGCGAGCGCGCCATCGGCCGCGTCGCGCAACTCTTCCGCCTTGCCGCTGCCGACGAAAAAGCGCGGATCGGGCCGCTCGCGCCGGCCGGTCACGGTGGCCACGGGCTCCGCCCCGGCCGAGCGGGCCAGCTGCCGGAATTCCTCGAGTTCCTCCGGGTCGACCGGCTCGCCAAAGCCGACGCGCACCAGGAGCGCGCGCTCACCCGAACGCGGGCGTTCGAACACGGATCCGTTCTCGGCGCGGGCGCTGCGTGGCCAGGGTCACTCGGTTGCGGGCTCCGCGGCACCCTCTTCATCGGACGGCAGCCGGACATTGCGGGCCGGGACCACCGTCGAGATGGCGTGCTTATAGACCATCTGGCTGACACTGTTGCGCAGCAGCACGACGAATTGGTCGAACGAGTCGATCTGACCCTGCAGCTTGATGCCGTTGACGAGGTAAATCGACACCGGCACCCGCTCTTTGCGCAGCGCGTTCAGGAAAGGGTCTTGGAGCGATTGGCCTTTGGCCATCGGGTTCTCCTTATTCTCACAGATTGTAATTGTTGGCAGATGGGGATCGCCGGAGCGCGCCCCTACGGGGAGTCATGCAAGCGCCCGTCTTCACGGCGGGCATAGCGTTACGGACCTATAATATTAGCACTTCGTGGTGCATTTCACAGCGCGACCCTGCCCAGGCGATCACGGACGTCGCGGTTCCACGACAGCGCCTCGGTCTGGGGATCGACCCACTCGGCGAGCGGCTCGGAGCGCATCCAGGTGAACTGGCGCTTGGCGAGCTGGCGCGTTGCGGCGATGCCCTGCTCGATCGCCGCCTCGAGCCCGCAACGGCCCTCGAGATGCGCCCAGAGCTGACGGTAGCCGACCGAGCGCATCGAGGCATGCCGCTCCGTCAGATCACCCCGCGCATACAGCGCCCGCACCTCCTCCAGGAACCCCGCGGCCATCATGGCCGCGAACCGCTCGGCGATCCGCCGGTGCAGCACCTCGCGCTGCGCCGGGGCCATCGCCCACATCCACACCGGCAGACCCTCGAGCGGACGCTCGCCCCGGCGCCGCAGATCCGATAGGCGTTCCCCCGTGAGGCGGCAGACCTCCAGCGCCCGCTGGATGCGTTGCGCATCGTGCGGGCTGATCCGTGCCGCGGCGGGCGCGTCGAGTCGCACGAGTTCGGCATGCAGCGCGGGCCACCCCTCACGTGCCGCCTGCTCGTCGAGCTCGCGGCGCAGTTCAGGCGAGGCCGGTGGCAGCGGCGCCAGCCCGTGCAGCAGCGCGCGCAGGTACAGCATGGTGCCCCCGACCAGCAGCGGCACCCGCCCCCGCGCGTGAATGGCGGTGATCGCCTCGCGCGCCTGCTGCACGAACCGGCCCGCCGAATACACCTCGGCCGGATCACACACGTCGATCAGGTGATGCGGAATCCCGGCGCGCAGCTCGCGCGAGGGCTTGGCCGTTCCGATGTCCATCCCCCGGTAGACCTGAGCCGAGTCGACACTGACGATCTCGACCGGCGCCTCGGCAGCCAGGCGCACGGCCCACTCGCTCTTACCGCTGCCGGTGGGTCCGGTGAGGATCAGCACCGGCGGCCGGGACCCGGCCTCCGGCGCGCGCGGCGCGGCCATCACCGTCCCCGCAGAAACAACTGATCGAGCTCGCGCAGCGTCAGGCGTGTCCAGGTGGGTCGACCGTGATTGCACTGGTTGGCCCGATCGGTCTGCTCCATCTGGCGCAGCAGGGCGTCCATTTCGGTTACGGTCAGCTGACGGCGCGCGTGGATGGCCGTGCGGCAGGCGAGCGTGCCAAGGAAGCGGTCGGCAAGTTCCTCCAGATGATGTGTCGGATCCTCGCGGCCGAGGTCCTCGGCCACCGACTGCACGATGCGCACCAGCTGCTGCGTGGGCAGCAGCGCCGGCACGCGGCGCAGCGCCAGACGCTCAGGCCCGAGGGCGTCGAACTCGAAGCCGGCGTGCTCCCAGCGTGCACGCTGTTCCATCAGGCGCTCCAGATCGTACGGCTTGAGTTCGACCACCAGCGGCTCGAGCAGTTGCTGGGAGACAGGTGCGCCGCCGCGGGCGGCCTTGAGCTGCTCGTAGAGCACACGCTCGTGCGCGGCGTGCATGTCGACGAGGATCAGTCCGTCAGCACTCTGCGCGAGGATGTAGATTCCATGCAGCTGCGCGAGCGCGCGTCCCAGCGGCTGCTCCCCGGCGGACGGCGGCTCCGCCGGCGGCGTCATGTCGCGCACGGCCGCCGCGAGCGCCCAGTCCCCGTGTGCCCGCCACTCACCGCCACTGCGCCGCGGCTCGAATGCCAGGCGCC
>JAJXWE010000235.1 GCA_021781775.1 Pseudomonadota bacterium
GGCAGTGAGCTGGTCGGTCGCGCGCATCAGGCCGATCTCGGAGGTGAGCGCCGTGCCGGCCCGGCCGGCGAACAGCAGCGCGGTCAGCACCGGGCCCAGTTCCTTCAGCAGTGAGAACGCCGCGGCCGTGCCGAGCGCCTCGGTGGCCCCGAAGCGGCGCAGCAGATCGTAGCCCTGCAGCCCGAGCACCATGCCGGTGAACAGCCCCGAGAGCATGATGATAATGAGCGAGCGGGCGCCGGCGTTGTAGATCTGCGCAACGATGAGTCGCGGCCGGGCAAGCGCCGGGATGCAGGCCCGCAGCAGCCGCAGGAAGAAAAGGCCGGTCACGCCGGTCTTGCGCACCAGTTCGAGGAGCCCCGCCTTGCGTGCGTCGCTCATCGTGCGCCCTCCAGCAGCTCGGTGGCGTAATCGGCCGCCGGATAATGAAACGGCACCGGCCCCTCGGCGCTGCCGGTCATGAACTGGCGCACCGTCGCCGAATCGCTGCGCGCGAGTTCCGCCGGGGTTCCCGCGGCGACCACGCGCCCGCCCGAGAGCAGGTAGCTGTAATCAGCGATGCTGGAGATTTCCTGCACGTCGTGCGACACGACAACACTGGTGATGTTCAGCGCGTCGTTCATCTGCTTGACCAGGCGCAGGATCACGCCGAGGGAGATCGGATCAAGTCCGACGAACGGCTCGTCGTAGATCAGCACCTCCGGGTCCATGACGATGGCCCGCGCCAGTGCCACGCGCCGCGCCATGCCGCCGGAGAGCTCCGCAGGCATCAGGTGCGCCGCGCCGCGCAGACCGACCGCCTCGAGCTTGGTGAGCACCAGCTTGCGGATCAGCGGTTCGGGCAGGTCGGTATGCTCGCGCACCGGAAAGGCGACATTCTCGAACACGTCGATGTCGGTCAGCAGCGCGCCGTTTTGAAAGAGCATGCCCATGCGCTGGCGTGTGGCATAGAGCTGCGCGGCACCGAGCGTCCCGACGTCGCGGCCGAACACCGACACCAGTCCGCGGTCGGCGTAGATCTGCCCGGTGATCAGGCGCAGCAGCGTGGTCTTGCCCGTGCCGCTCGGCCCCATCACCGCGGTGATGAGGCCCCGACGGGCGACGATGTCGAGTCCGCTGAAGATCGGCCGGCCGTCAACGGCGTAGTGCACGTCGCGTACGTCGACCACGGCGTCGCTCGAGGCTTGGGGCGAGGCGGGTCCCGGAGCTGTCACGCGAATCCTTTCAGCGCGGCCCATCAGGCTGCTTTTTCCATCTCGGGGCTGTAGCGGCCCGTGCTCGCGAGCCCGTTCAGGCGCGCGCGCCGCGCGAACTCCTGCTGGCCGGCCTTGAACTCGGTGCTGCGTCCGCCCCAGGCCTGCAGCGCCGTTTCCTGCAGCGCCCGCCCGTAGCTGAAGGTGACCGCCCAGGGCAGCGGCCCGGCGCGGTTGATCAGGGAAAGATGCAACGTCGCCTCCTCGGGGGACTGCCCGCCGGAGAGAAAGGCAATACCCGGCACGGCCGGCGGCACATGCCGCTTCAAGCAGCGCACGGTCGCCGCAGCCACCGCCTCGGGAGAAGCGTGCTCGGACGCTTTCTTGCCGGAGATGACCATGTTGGGCTTGAGAACCATGCCCTCGAGATGGATCCGATGCGCCTGCAGGTGCTGGAACACACTGCCGAGGGTCGCATCGGTGACCTCCTCGCAGCGCTCGATGGAATGCGCCCCATCCATCAGCACCTCCGGCTCGACGATCGGCACGATGTCATTCTCCTGGCAGAGCGCGGCGTAGCGCGCCAGCGCATGCGCATTGGCTTCGATGGCGAACGCGCTCGGCACCCCGGCGGCGATGTCGATGACGGCGCGCCACTTGGCGAAGCGCGCGCCGAGCTTATGGTACTCGATGAGCCGCTCGCGCAGCCCATCGAGACCCTCGGTGATGGTATCCCCGGGAAACCCGGCCAGCGGCTTCGCGCCCCGGTCGACCTTGATGCCCGGCACGATGCCCTGTTGCGTCAGGTACTGCGGAAACGGCGTGCCGTCAGCGGTCTTCTGGCGAATGGTCTCGTCGTAGAGGATCACCCCGCTGATCGATTCGGCCGCACCCGGGGCCGTGAACAGCAGTTCACGGTAGGCCCGGCGATGCTCCTCGGTCGAATCGAGCCGGATCGCATTGAAGCGCTTGGCGATGGTGCCGGTGCTCTCGTCCGCGGCCAGGATCCCTTTGCCCCGGGCAACCATCGCCTGGGCAATTCGAGCAAGCTCACTGCGATTCATGACGATTCTCCGCGACAGGGTGATTCGGCCGCACGCGCCGGCCGGTGGGCATCGCTTCGCGCGCCGCGAGGAGCGCAAGGATACCAAATGCCCCTGAGGTTCCACCCATCAACCTGCAGCCCAGACGGGGCCATGCGCACACCCGCGCAAGCCCGGGTTGCACCTCCGGCCGATCAGGCGTCGCCGTGCGACGACAGCGGTGCGCTGACCCGGACTTTCACGCGGCGTCGGAAACGGCTCCGCGGCAGGCCATCCGCCCCTGTACTGACCGTCCCGTCCGACTTTCGGTTCCGGTCCCGGCTTGGTTCCGGCCGCAATCAGTACTAAACTAGTCCTAGTTCCGGAGGAATCCCCCATGGTCCGTATCAGCCGGCTCACTGACTACGCCACCGTGCTGCTCGCCGTCCTGGCCACGCAACCCGAGCGTGTGCAGACCGCGGCCGCACTCGCCGAGCAGACGCATATTGCCGCGCCCACCGTGAGCAAGCTGTTGAAGCAGTTGCAACGGGCCGCCCTGGTGAGCTCGACGCGGGGCCTGCACGGCGGCTACCAGCTGGCGCGACCGGCGACGCAGATCAGCGCCGCGGCAATCCTCGATGCCCTCGAGGGACCCATGGCGCTCACCGACTGCTCGGTCGCGCGCGGGCAGTGCGAGATCGAGCACAGCTGCCGCGTCGGGCATGTGTGGCAGCGGCTGAACCTCGCCATCCGCCGCTCCCTGGTGGACGTCAGCCTGGCGCAGCTTGCCGGCATTGACCCGTTCCCCCGACGCCTGGCGGCCCTCGAACGCGACCTGAAGGTCGCCGTCTCGTCCATTCCACTGCGCGCTCCGAACGCCTGACCCACCTCATCGTCTCACTGCACATGAACGAAACGACACCGCTCGAAAATCTGGTCGGCCAGGGCTATCGGCACGGTTTCGTGACGGAGATCGACTCCGACACGGTGCCGCCCGGACTCGATGAGGACGTGGTCCGCCTGATCTCGCGCAAGAAGGGCGAGCCGGCGTTTCTCACCGCGTGGCGCCTGAAGGCGCTGCGTCACTGGTCGACGATGCGCGAGCCGCACTGGCCGCACGCGCACTATCCGCCCATCGACTACCAGGCGATCTCCTACTACTCCGCGCCGAAGCAGCGCACCGACGGCCCGAAGAGCCTCGCGGATGTCGACCCGAAGTTGCTCGAGACCTACGAGAAGCTCGGCGTACCGCTGCACGAGCGGGCGCGCCTCGCCGGGGTCGCCGTGGACGCGGTGTTCGACAGCGTCTCGGTGGCCACCACCTTCAAGGAACGCCTGCACGAGGCTGGGGTCATCTTCTGCCCGTTCTCCGAAGCGGTGCGCGAGCACCCCGAACTCATCGAGCGCTACCTCGGTAGCGTTGTGCCCTACGGCGACAACTTCTTCGCCGCGCTGAACTCGGCGGTATTCTCCGATGGCTCGTTCGTTTACGTGCCGAAGGGCGTGCGCTGCCCGATGGAGCTGTCGACCTACTTCCGCATCAACGCGGCGAAGACCGGCCAGTTCGAGCGCACCCTGATCATCGCCGACGACGGCGCCCAGGTCAGCTACCTGGAGGGCTGCACCGCCCCGCAGCGGGACGAGAACCAGCTGCATGCCGCGGTGGTCGAGCTCGTCGCGCTCGATGATGCGTACATCAAGTACTCCACGGTGCAGAACTGGTATCCGGGCGACGCCGAGGGCGTCGGCGGCATCTACAATTTCGTCACCAAGCGCGGCGAGTGCCGCGGCCGCAACTCGCGCATCTCCTGGACCCAGGTCGAGACCGGCTCGGCAATCACCTGGAAGTATCCGAGCTGCGTGCTGCGCGGCGAAGGCTCGATCGGGGAGTTCTACTCGGTCGCCACGGTCAACAACCGCCAGCAGGCCGACACCGGCACCAAGATGATCCACATCGGCCGCGACACCCGCAGCACGATCATCTCCAAGGGCATCTCCGCCGGCTTCGGCCAGAGCACC
>JAJXWE010000236.1 GCA_021781775.1 Pseudomonadota bacterium
CTGCTGTTCGACGAGCGGGATCTCATCCACCCGGCCGGCCTGCCGGGTATGGCGCAACGGACGATCACCGTGGGTTCAGCCGCCAAGGAACTGCGCATGATCGGCTGGCGGGTCGGGTGGGTGGTCGCACCGGAGAGCTACATGCCCGACCTGGTCGCGGTCGGCCTCGCCAACGTGGTTGTGCCGATCGGCATCGCACAAGATGCGGTCGCGACGGCGCTGGAGAATTCCGCGGACGGACTCGCGCCCTATGTGCGCGAGCTGCAGAACCGCCGCGACGCGCTGGTGCGCGAGCTGTCCGACCTGCCCTTCGGACTGCCCGCCGGCGGCTGGTCGCTGCTGCTGCGCGCCACGGACTTCGGCATCGACGGCGCCACCCTCTCCACACGCCTGCTCGAGCAAGGCGTGTGCGCTACGGCGATGTCCGGTTGGGGCGAGACCCACGGCGGGCAGTACATCCGCTTCGTCTTCGCCAACGAGCCGGCGTCGCGACTGGCCGGCCTCGGTCAGCGAGTGCGCGCCGCCCTCCGGGCCGCCTGATAACCAGCGCCGTCCCGCGCGGCGTGAGGGATGCAGGACGCCCGCACCCGTCCGCTCAGAACGGCATGCCGGGCGGAATCCGCGGCGTCGCGTCCTTCAGCTGTGCGCGCAGCAGCGCCGGACGGGTCAGCACGTGCGCCATGCTGCGCTCCCAGGCCGCCGTGTCGCTCCCGCCCTGGACGGCGGCGAAGCGCCGCGCGATGCCATTCAGGCGATCCGCGATGAGCGCCGCCACATCTGGGGATGTGCGCCGGTCGGCCACGGTCCGCGCCAGCGTCATCAGCGTGCGATAGGCGATCCGGCGGCCGACGGCCCCGTGCGTGCCATCGACCGTGGCCGCGAGCAGCCGATTGAGCAACTCGCTGAGGCCCGGCAGCTTCGGATCAGCCTGATGCTGCTCGTAGACTCGCGTCAGACGCGAAGGCGCGAGCAGCGCGTTCAGCGTCACCTGCGCGGCGATGTCGGCGGCCACCAGTGGATCAAAGACCGCTCCGCCGGCGTTGGCGAACACTTCCTGGTCGAACTGCGGGTTGCGCGCACCGTGAATCCCGTAGGAGAGCTTGCTCAGCAGTCGCGGCGGCACCGTCAGCTCACGCGTGGAAAGTGTCTCGAGCAGGGCCGAGATCGCTGCGTTCTGCTCGCGCGCTCCCACGGGGCGAGCCGGCGGATGCGGGTGGCCGTTGATGGCGTAGTTGTAATCGACTCCGCCGACCAGCTTCGCCGCCGCAACCGCCTCGTACCGCTGCAGCAACCACACCAGCACAAACTCGCGCCTGAGATCGGCGAGCGGCTCATTCGGCAGCAGCACCCGGCTGCCAAATCGATCGAGCGCGATGCGCCGCACGGCCATCATGTGCTGGAGCGCAACGACCGGATCCGGCCCGTCGTCCCAGAGACTCGCCCAGGGCGTCGGGGAGGCCGGCGAGCGGGCATCGGTATCGGTGATGTAGCGCGCCCCGGAAGCCACCATCGCGTCCGCGAGGGCGCTGTCGTAGTGCCTCAGGGTCTGCCCCGGCGGCGGCTGCGCGTACAGCCACTTCACCGTGAACATGTCCCAGCTGCCAAGGCCCGTCGCATACGCCTGCGACAGATCGATGCGGCCGTCCTTCACCAGGATGCGCGGTCCGGGATAATCCATCACCGAGGCGCGGTGCTGGGTGCTGCCGGTGAAGTTGTGACTGAACCCGAGCGTGTGACCCACCTCATGGGCGGCGAGCTGACTGAGGCGCAGCAGCGTCGCGCGCACCGGATCGTTGGGTCCGCCGGTGTTGTCGTACTTCGTGCCCACCAGCGCATGGAAGATGCGCATGTCCTGACGGGTGCGCAGCGAGCCGAGCACGGCGACCCCGCGCACGATCTCCCCGGTGCGCGGATCGACGATCCGCTGCCCGTACGACCAGCTGCGGGTCAAGCGGTCGTCCCAGAACACGACGTTGTACCGCACGTCGTTCGGACTGACGCCCCTCGGCAGCACCTTGACCTGGAATGCATCGATGTAACCGGCCGCCGCGAACGCCTTGGCCCAGTAGCGCACCCCGCGCAGCAAAGCAGCGCGGATCTGCGGCGGCGCAGACCGGTCGATGTAATACACGATGGGCTTGCGCACGCGCGAACGGGCGCGGCCGGGATGGATCTTCTGCAGCCGGTAACGTGTGGCGTATTCGTGAAAGACCCGCTGACCGAGCGGCGTGGTGTAGTCGTAGACCTCGATCGGCTCACCGCCGGCACGGATGTCGTACGGATGCGGGATGTAGCCCGGCGGCGGCAGCCTGATCAGCGAGGAATGCACCACGAAGCTGACCTTGTGCGGATCGGGCGCGACGCCGCGCACGGCCGCGCCGGGGTCGCTCGAGGCGAAGGTCTCGAGCGCTGCGAAGGCAATGTTGTCGGGAAAATCCTGCACCGAACGCAACATGGGCGCGCTCAGGGACGGTACCAGTTTGAACGCGGCCCCGCCGCCGGCATCGAGTTGGCGGGCGAGGTGCATCACGTCCTGCGTCAGAAACGGTGCGATGTCGATCACCACGCTGCCATCGGGACGGATACTGACCGGCCGGGTCATCCAGACCACATCGATTGGGAAACTGTCGGTCACGCCCTCGCGCTCACCGGCCGTGCCGCCAACCGCCCGGAAGCGGGGATTCTCGAAAGCGATCGCAACCTCGGTGCCGATCCGGCGGAAATCGAGCAACTGCGTCGGGCCGTCGAGTCCCCGGTCGAGGGTGATGTCGGCCGAGCCGAGCCCGGTCTGCAGCGAGGTCGCGTAGAGATAGCGGGCGTAGATGCCGTCCGCCTTCGGGGGTGGCAAAGTGAGCAGGATCCGCCCGTGCACCGTGTCGACGCGCACCGGCAGCAGCCCTTCGGCGCCGGCCGGCGCAGCCCGCAGCGCCACGACGACGCACACCACCATGACGAAGCGGCACAGCGCCGCAAATCGCTGTTGCATCGGTTCGATCTCCCCTGCCTGCCCGGACTTGCCGCTGCCTCGACTCTGCCGAGCAGCATCTATTTGTATCGCCGATGCCTTGGCCGCGCGGCGGCCGGGGCATCGGACACCGTTACTATACGCCGATCGGGCGTCGGGCTCAGTCCGATGGGGCATTCTCGAGCCGGTAGCGCAGCCAGACCGCACCACCGTCGAGCACCTCGCAACTTGCCAGCTGCATCCCCGTGAGCGGCGCCCGCGAGTCGGACTCGGCCGCCCGGGAATCAAACACACTCGGGGCGCCGTGTGCGCCATCGAGAGCCGGACAGACCGCGAGACTCACCTCATCGATCAGCCCGGCGCGCAGGAACGCACCGTTGACATGCCCGCCGCCCTCGAGCAGCAACCGCTTGATGCCGAGTTCACGGTTGAGGAATTCGAGCGCCGCGCGCAAGTCGAGCGTGCGCTCGCCGGCGAAGAAATAAGAGACTCCGTCCCCGCGCAGCCCTTCCAGATGCGCATCGTCGACCTGCGTGCCGAGCACCACGACGATCGGGTCCCCGCCGATATCGGCGCGTCCCCAGGCAATGCGGCCGTGCAGATCGAGCACGACTGCGAACGCCGCCGCCTCCCGCCGGGCAATCCACGGCTCGCGCGGATAGGAGCGCGCCGCGCTCGAGCGGTACCCCGATGACTTGGCGAACTCCGCGCCGGTGACCCGCCCGATCAACCAGGCGTCCCCGCCGAGCCGCTCGTGCAGACGCTCGAAGAGCATGCCTCCATCGCGGGTCTGCGGTCGCCAACGGCTGTGCAGGATCCGGCCATCGACGCTCGAGACCATGTGGCAGATGACATACGGCTTCATGACAGTGCACTCCCATTCGCCCTCCGCCGGCGATTTAATCCGCCACGGAGCGTCTGTGCAAGCCGACACTCCAACGCCTGCTGCCGCACCGTGTCGGGACAAAGTGTTAGCCCGCGCACAGTTCCGAACGCTCGTGCTGGTCTCACGCAGCCATTGCTCGTATGAGTGTCATCTCTTTCTCTCCGCGCTGCCGCGGACAAACGGATCGACCCATGATCGGCGTTATAGTCTTCGCCGCAATGGCGGTTCTCCTGGTCGCCTACGCGCTCACGCTCTACCGGGGCCTGAAACGGGCCCGCCGATCGCTGGCGCGCGCCTGGTCGAACCTGGAATTCTCCTGGGCAAGGCGCGACGGCGACATCAGCCGACTGCTCGAGCTCTGCGAGCACGGCGCGCC
>JAJXWE010000237.1 GCA_021781775.1 Pseudomonadota bacterium
GAACTGCTGCCCCTGACCGCGGTAGTAGGCACCGATCACCTTCCAACCGAGGTTCTCCGCCAGCTTCTGGGTGTAGGTGGCGGAGAAGCCATTGCGGTGGAAGTAATCCCGGCTCACCGGCATGTCGTCGTAGCTGTCGAACGGGTTCGACAGCTGCGGCACGAGGTAATTGTTCATGCGCTGGCCGCCGGACGCGTTCGAATTGTCCAGAATGTCATCGGCGATGAGCACGAGCTTGGAGCTCTCGCCCCACAGCAGCGTCAGGTTGGCCCGGCCGGCCAGCACGTTCTTGTTCGAGAGCGACTCGCCGATGAAGTTCTGGGTGCTCGGCGCCACACCCGGCTGCGCGACCACATGCCCGTAGCCCGAACGGCGGAAATACCCGACCGATACACCGAAATAGACGTGCCGGTTCACGATGGGCGTGGCGAAGTCGAGCTTGTAGTCGTTCTCGCCGTAATTGCCGCCGGTGACGGACATCGTGAGCCGCCGCGGTCCGACGACCCCCGCGGTCACGTACTTGATCGCACCACCGATGGTGTTCTTGCCGTAGAGCGTGCCCTGCGGACCGCTCAGCACCTCGATGCGCTTGACGTCGAGCACGTCGAGGAGCGCCCCCTGGTTGCGCGCCATGTACACCCCGTCGATGTACACGCCCACCGCCGGATCGTTGCCCCAGAGCGGATCGGACTGCCCGATGCCGCGGATATAGACGTTGATGGTGCTGCTCGTCGCCCGATCCGCGGAAATCTTGATGTTGGGCACGAAGCTGTTCAAGCCGGTGAGATTCTTGACACCCCAGTCGCGCAACTGGCGCGCCGTCATCGCGGTGTCGGTCAACGGCACGTTCTGCAGGTTCTGCGCACGTCGCATCGCGGTGACCACGACCTCGTGCAGCTGGATCGGTGCCGCCTCGGCGCGCGCCGGGTCCGGCGCACCGGCCCGGACGGCCGGTGGGGCGGATGTTTGTGCTTGAGCGATGCCCGCGGCGAGACAGGACGCGACGACTGCATGGACCAACCGGTTACGCATGGACCCCCCTTGTTGTGCATCGGCCGTACGCCGGCTGAGCGGCGAACGCCCCCCATTACACGTTGAACGATCGTTGTACTTGTTTCAACGAGCGTTGAAGATACGACCGAGATGGCACAAATGCAATACTCCGCGGCGCCGATCCTGCCGCCCGCCGGCGCCGCGCCTGGCGCGCCCGCGGACTCCCCGCGGTCGGACGGCAAGCCCGAGCCACAACGGGGCTATCCATCGGATGGGCACAATGACTAGAATATTTCTTTGAATCTAGGAACTTGCGATGGCCCGTCCCCGGCGCACGACCAAAGAGAAACTGCTGGATGCCGCCGAGAAGCTCTTCGCGCGCAAGGGCTATCACGGCACCTCGCTGCGAACGATCACCCGGGCAGCCGGGGTGGACCTGGCGCTGGTCAATTATCACTTCGGCGGCAAGCAGGGCCTGTTCGAGGCGGTGATCGACCGGCGCGGCGCTCTGCTCAACGAGGAGCGGCTGCGGCGGCTCGCCGAGATGCGCCGCGCGGCCGAGCCCGGCTATCCGTCCACCGAGGCGGTGGTGAGCGCGTTCTTCGATCCCATCCTCGATTTTCTCGAGCACGCCGACCCGGGCTGGCACAGCTACTTCGCCCTGCTCGCCGAGGTCAACAACTCCCCGGTCTGGGGCAAGCGTCTGATGGGCAAGACGTTCAACACCACGGTCAAGCAGTTCATCGCGGCGCTGATGCAGTCCCTGCCCGAGGCGCCGCCCGAGGACGTGTACTGGGGCTACAACTTCCTCACCGGCGCCCTCACCCTTTCCCTCGCCGAGACCGGACGCCTGGACGTGCTCTCTGGCGGGCTGTGCCGCTCGGCGGACGTCGCGGCGCTGCGCGCGCGGCTCGGAGCGTTCGTCTCGGCGGGCTTGCGGGGTCTTGCGCGCCGCCCGCAAGCCGACTGACCCGGGCACCCCGGCCGGGCCATTCCGGCGCCGACCGCATTACCGCCCGCGTTACGCTCCCGCGGCGGCCAGGATGGCCCGGCGAACCAGCGTCGCGAAGATCGGCAGCTTGTAGCCGTTCTGGCTGAGCGGCTCCGCACCCTGCAGGGCCGCCTGCGCGCCGATGTGGGCGAGCCGCTCGTCGATCGTGCGCCCGAGGAGCTGCGCCTCGGCGGCCATCGCTCGGTGGGGTACCGGTGCGGCGGCGCCGAGTACGACTGCCGCTTTGCGGCAGACGCCCTGCACGACGTCGAGCACCACGGCGACGTCTGCAATCGGCCAGTCAAACGAGTCCAGCTCGCCAAAGCGAAGATGGACCGAGCGCACCGACTGCGGCGGCAGCGGCAGGACGATGGCGGTGAGGATCTCGCCCGCTGCGAGCGCATTCTCGCGATGCAGCTCGGCCTGCGGCAGTAACAGGAATTGCTCCAGGCTCACATGACGCCTCGCGCCGTTCCGGCCAATGATCTCGAGCCCGGCATCGAACGCCACCAGCGCCGTCGCCGGGGTCGAGGGATGCACGATCGCACAGCCGTGGTGATCGAAGATCGCGTGGTACCGGTTCTCGCCGGCGAAGGCGAAGCAGCTCTCGCCTCCCTTGCGCGTGCACCGGTGGGCGCGCGAGCGCAAATACCAGCAGCGCGGTCGCTGCAGCAGGTTGCCGCCGAGCGTGGCGAGATGGCGGATCTGGGGGCTCGCCGCGGCGCCGGCTGCATCGGCCAGCGCGCCGAAGCGCGAGCGGACCTCGCCATGGGCGGCAATCTGCGCCAGCGTCACGTTGGCCCCGATGCGCAGTGCGGACCCGTCCGGCTCGATGCGCTCGAGTCCGGCGATCTGCCTGAGGTTGATGATGCGGCGCGGCGTCAGCAAGTCCTCCTTCATCAGGTCGAGCAGGTCGATGCCGCCGGCTTTGAGCACCGCGGCATCGGCGCCAGCAGCGCCGTCCGGATGGACCATCGCATCGGCCACGGTCGATGTCGCCGCGCGCGCGGCCTGCTCGATATCGCCCGGACTCATCCACTCGAACTCGTTCATGGCGGCACGCTGTGGGCGGGCACGTGGCCGAGCGCGCTCAGGATCGCCGCGGGCGTCATGGGCAGGCTGCGCATCCGCACGCCGATTGCGTTGTACACGGCGTTGGCAATCGCCGGCGCGGTCGCGATGATGGACGGCTCGGCGATCCCGTAGGCGTCGGTCGCGCTGTTGCCCTGGTAGTGCTCCAGCAACTGCACCTCGATCGCCGGCGTCTCGCACGAGCGCAACACCTTGTACCGCTCCAGATCGGGGTTGAGCACCTGTCCGGTGTGCGCATCGAGTATGCGCTCCTCGTACAGCGCATAGGAGATGCCCTGCAGGATGCCGCCCTGGACCTGGCTCTCGGTCTGACGCGGATTGATCGGCCGTCCGCAGTCGTGCACGGCCACGATCCGCTCGACGCGCACCCGTCCGGTCTCGCAGTCGACCGTCACTTCGGCGAATTGCACCCCGCCGAGCCCGCTGCGCGCTACCGCCGCATCGCCCATCCGCTGCCCGAATCCACCGTAATCGTCGGAGCGACTCGCGACGGCGCTCACCTGCTCGGTGCGCAGTCGCGCCGCTGCCTCGCGAAACGGGATGCTCCGGGCGCCGTCCGCGGTGCCGATCCGACCGGCCCGGGCCAGCAGCTGCCCGGCAGGGCATTCGAAGGACGGCGCCACCGACTCGAGCAGCCTCTGCAGCACCCGGTGAGCCGCGTTGCGGGCCGGTGGCGTGATCGAGGCCGTCGTGCGGCTGCCGTAGGACGGGGGGCCGGCGGGAAAGTCGGTGTCACCGATGCGCACGGCGATGTCCTCGGGGGCGAGACCGAGCTCCTCGGCGACCACCTGCGCCAGCACGGTCGCGACGCCGGTGCCGATATCCTGGACGCTCGAGAGCACCTCGACCGAGCCGTCGCGCAGAATCCGCACCTCGCAGCTGGAGTTGACGTGCACCAGCGCCGGCCAGTGCGACTGCGCCACGCCGAGGCCGCGCTTGATCGGGCCTGGGTCGCTGCCGGGCGGACGCCGGCGGCTCCAGCCGATGCGCTCGGCGCCCCGGCGGCGCTCCTCGCGGCGCACCGGGCTCGCATCGATGCGCTCGCGCAAGGCCAGAGGATCGAGGCCGAGCCGCTCGGCAAGCTCGTCGATGATCTGCTCGTAGGCAAAGGCGCCGGGCACATTGCCCGGTGCGCGCATGGCGCAGC
>JAJXWE010000238.1 GCA_021781775.1 Pseudomonadota bacterium
CCTCGAGCAGCTCGACCGCGCGCGCGCTGGCGGCGGCATCGATTACGCACTGGCCGCCGCGCTGGTGCATGAACGCCTGCCGGCATTCGAGGACCGCGACCTCGATTCGCGGACCGGCTAGAATCACGCCAATGAACAGAGTCACCATAGACGGGGTCATCGAGTATGTACCCCAGGACGTGCAGAGCCTGCTCGATGAGGGCCGGATCCTGTTGATCGACGTGCGCGAGCCGGACGAGTACGCCCGGGAGCGCATTCCGGGCGCGCTGCTGTACCCGCTCTCGACGTTCGATGCGGCTCATCTGCCGGCCGACGGCGCTCGGGCCGTGGTGTTTTACTGCGCCGCCGGCGGTCGCTCGTTGACGGCGGCGCGGCTGCGCCGCTCGACCGGGCAGCCGGCCGCGCACATGGCCGGCGGCATTGTGGCGTGGAAGGCGCTGAGCCTGCCGATCGTCAGCTAACGGCGTCCGGTTGAACGTCACCGATCATCCGTCCCGCGCGATCCGCTCCTTCGTCACGCGTGCCGGGCGCATCACAGCGGCCCAGGAGCGCGCGCTGGAGGTGCTTTGGCCGAAGTTCGGGGTCGATCCGCAGGGGCCACTCGAGCTGGATGAGCTGTTCGGCCGCAGCGCGCCGCGTACAGCCGAGATCGGTTTCGGCAACGGCGAGAATCTCCTGGCGCTGGCCGCGGCACATCCGCAGCGGGATTACCTCGGCATTGAAGTGCACCGGCCCGGAGTGGGGCGCGTGCTGCTCGGCCTGGAGACCCAGGGCCTGACGAACGTACGGGTAATCTGCCATGACGCCGTCGAAGTGCTCGAACGGGGGCTGCCGGCGGCCTGTCTCGACGAGATTCTGGTGCTCTTTCCGGACCCATGGCCGAAGAAGCGTCATCATAAGCGACGCTTGATCCAACCGGTGTTCGTCGGCCTGCTCGCTGGGCGCCTCAAGCCAGGAGGGGTGGTGCACCTGGCGACCGACTGGTCCCCGTACGCCGAGGAGATGCTCGGCACGCTCAACGCCGAGGCGCGCCTGCGCAATCTCTCGCCGCGGGGCGACTTCGTGGCGCGACCGGCGGATCGCGCCGCGACGCGCTTCGAGCGACGCGGCGAGCGTCTCGGCCACCCGGTGTGGGATCTCGCGTTCGCGCGCGTCTGACCGTCCGGAGCGTTGGCCGCTCAGCCGCCGCCCAGCAGGAATACGGCCCGCAAGCCGTCCACTACGAACTGGACGGCAAGCGCGCCGAGGACTACGCCGAACAGTCGGCAGGACACGTTTACGCCCGTGACGCCAATGATGCCCATCAGCGGCTCGGCGAGCCACATGATTACCAGCGAGATCGCCAACACCAGCACCACCGCCGCAAACAGGCTGAAGAACAGCAGCGGGTGACGGAACAGGTGCACCGGTCCGAACCACAACAGCACGGTGGCGAGTGCGCCGGGTCCGGAAATGAACGGAAACGCCAGCGGTACCACCGAAATGTCCGCCCGGCGCTGGCTCTCTGCCTGTTCATCGCTGGTGGTGCGGCTGCCCGACTCGCGGGCGAAGACCATCTCGAGGGCGAGCAAGAACAGCAGCACGCCGCCGAAGATGCGGAATGCTCCGAGGCTGATGCCCATGAGCGCGAGGAACGGGGCACCGACCAGGGCGAAGAAGGCCAGAATCAGTGCGGCCACCAGGGTTGCCTTTACCGCCATCCGGTGGCGGTATTCGCGGCTGGCACCCTGGGTCAGGCCGCTGAAAATCGGCAGTAGCGAGACCGGTTCCACCACCGCGAAGAACACCACGAAGAATTTCAGCGGTTCCTCGAGCATGGGCGGCGGGGCTTTCCGTTCTTGAAAGGGGCTCGCACGAGGCGCAACATGGATGGCGTCCCTCGCTCGGCGCCGCAGGATACCAGCTTCGCGGCCACCGGGCGCATCGAGCGGTCCGCCCGCGGGACCGAGACACCGCGGCGCCGGGGGGCAAAGGCGCGGCGGGGAGGTCTGTCCATGATCGCTCCACAGCCGGGAATTGGTGATTGGTACCGCTTGAGCGGCGGCGAGCTGTTCGAGGTGGTCGCGATCAACGACGGCGATGCGACCATCGACATCCAGCATTTCGACGGCACCGTCGAGGAGATGGACCGCGAGGACTGGGAAGCGCAGTGGGACGACGGTCTGATCGAGGCCGCGGAGCCACCGGAGGACTGGAGCGGATCGGTGGACGTAGATGGCGAAGACGACTTGCCCACAGGGTCCGAGGTGCCCGGCGAGGATGCGACTCCGCGAGCCAGCGCGCTCGATGGGCTCGATCTGTTCGAGTGATCACGACGTCGCCGCGACGAGCGCGGCGATATCGACCTCCGGTGCAAGCAAGATGAGTCCGTCCATCACGTTGAGCGCGATGGAGCGCAACAACTGACCCGAGCACGGGCCGGCGATGCACAGCCCGGACTCCTTGTCGAACAGTGCGCCGTGTGAGGCGCAGACTATGAGCACCCGGTCGGGCGTCAGGAAATGGTGCGGCTGCAGATCGAGCGGATGCCCGGCATGCGGACAGTGATTGACGTAGCCGCGCACGGCGGCGCCGCAGCGCACCACGAAGCCCCGCAGCGGCCAGTCGCCGCCGCCGAGACGGAAGGCGCGCGCGCCAGTCTGCTCCAGGTCCGCCAGGCGGCAGATCACCCGTTCCAGGTCGATCTCAGCCGGGGCCGGCATCGATGGGCTCGGCTGAACCGGCCGCGAGCAGCGGTTCCGGGGCGCTGACGCGCGGAATCCTGCGCCACAACCAGACGAGCAAGACGGCCGCCGGCAGGGTCAGGCTCGCGGTGTAGAGGAAGAAATGTACGTAGCCGATCCGCTGCACCACGAAGCCCGATGTGCCCTCCAGCGTCTTGCCGGTCAGCGCGAACAGCGAGGCGAACAGCGCGTACTGGGTCGCGGTGTAACGCGGACTCGTCAGACTGGACATGAAGGCGACGAGCGTCACCCCCTGCAGCGACAGCGCCAGATTGTCGATGCCGTTGGCAATGCCGAGTCCGAGCAGGGTCGCGGTGTGGGTCGTGGCGAGCAGCGCGTAGCTCAGGTTCGACAGCAGGGACGCGCCCAGGCCGACGGCGAGCGAGCGGGCAAGGCCGATGCGCGCCACCAGCATCCCGCCGAGGAACACCCCGGCGATGCCCACCGTGTAGCCGCAGACTTTTCCGACCAGCGCAATCTGCTCAAGCGTGTAGTGATGGTCGATGTAGAACGGATTGGCCATCGCCCCCATCGCGAACTCGGCCAGTTGATACAGCCCGAAGAAGGCGAGCGCCGCGAGCGCGACTCGCGCGCCGAAGCGACCGAAGAATTCCGTCATCGGACAGATGACCGCCCCGATGAACCACTCGCCGATGCTCTGCAGCGATTTCGGCCAGTGCGAGCGCCGCTCCAGCCACTCGACGACGCGGGTCTCGCGCTGTTGCTCGGCGCGCGTGACGGGAGGGTCGGGTTCGCGCACCAGCAGCGTCGTGACGATGCCGACTCCGGCCAGCGCGGCCATTGTCGCGTAGCTGACATGCCAGCCGAATCCAGCGGCGAGCGCGATCGCGCCGGCGCCGCCGGCAATCATGGCGATGCGGTAGCCGACCTGGTAGGTGGCTGCCATTGCGCCCTGCATCGGCAACGGCACCGACTCGATACGCCAGGCATTCATGGCGATGTCCTGGGTGGCCGAGCAGAATGCCACGAACAGCGTCGCCCCGGCGGTGGGCGCGATTGCCGCGGCGGGCTGCGTGGCCGCTACCCGGGCGAGGCCGAGTCCCACCCCGATCTGCGCGAGCAGCATCCACGAGCGGCGCTGTCCCAGCAGCCGGTGCAGCAGCGGCAGACGCAGCCGATCGACCACGGGCGACCAGGCGAACTCGAACGAATAGGCGATGCCCACCCAGGCGAACATGCCGATCGTGGCGCGCTCGATGCCCGCCTGGCGCAGCCAGACCGTGAGCGTCGAGAACACCAGCAGGAACGGCAGGCCACTCGAAAAGCCGAGAAACAGCATTGAGATGACGCGCGGCTGGCGGTAGATCGCAGCCGAGCGCCACCAGCGGGCAATCACCCCGTCACGGGCGGCGGGGGCGGTGGCAGGGGTCAAAATACCCCCTCCGGATGGTTGACGGTGCGAGGGCGCATCGGACAATGATATGCGCTATGCAGGACCACCAGCTCAAATTCATCGAACTGGCGCTCGCGCGCCGCG
>JAJXWE010000239.1 GCA_021781775.1 Pseudomonadota bacterium
GACAAATGGAATGGCGTCCTTATGCCTGCCGACATTGCGATGGACATCGAATTGCGCCATCAGAGCGTAGAATGATCATCGGCGAACGACCCATTGCGTTCCCCAAAGCTATTCCACAAAGCGGCTGTGGCGCGCGCCTGCTCGGCGATGTTCGATCGGTGTTCCCGCTCTTTGGACAGGAAATCGGCGAGGAGCGATTCCACGACTCCGGAGAGATTGCCGGTAACGCCTTTAACCTGCTCAACGAGGTCCTCGCTCAGCGTGAGGTTGACCGGACGCTTACGTGCCGTACTTGCGGGGCTGCGCTTCACTTGAGGCCTCCTGGAGCGAAGATGCGCATTATATGCGCATTACTCAGATCCCGCAACGGCGAACCAAAAAAGCGGCGGCTCAACTGTATTCGAACCAATGGCCGGTATATGGAAGTTCGGATTGCGGCCTCAAGGGCGGCTTTTGGCCGAAAGGACCATTTCGCGGTCGATCCGTACGGCTCAAACTTTCGACTACGATTTGGCACGAGCCGGTATGGACGCACGGAATACCATGCATTCGTGTGCAAGAAGGGAGCGAAAGCTGCTGATCCACGGGCGACTCGCAATAGAGAATGTGGAGCGGCTCCCTCCTGGCGGCTGATCGGCTGCAATTACACCTGCATACAGCATCGCGACCTTATCCACGTTGATCCGGAAACAGACCCGGCATCCAGCGTGATGTCAGCGCTGCCGGAAAAGCAAGCCGCAGCGGCGCACGGCTGCTCACGGAAATCACCACACCTCTCTCGATCAGCGCCGACACGACGCGCCGCGCCTGTCGGTCCCCGGTGCCGACGATGCCGGCGGCATCACCGCGCGGCACCTCGCCGCGGTAGAGCACAGCTTCGAGTATGGCACCCGACTTCGGCGGCAGGCGATTGAGACGGATTTCCTCTTCGGCCCACAGCAGGATACGGGTGCGCAGGGAATCCGGCTGCATCAGCCCTTCCATGAACCCGACCTGATCGAGGCACGTGGAGAGGAAGAACCGCGTGAATTCCGCCAGGGCTTCCTCGCTCAGGTTACCGCGACCGTCGAGATCGTTTCGGCGGGTCATGTCGCAAGCGGCCAGATGGCTCTTATATGCAGCAACGTTGCGCGCCAAGCCGCGCGCGACAGACCAGACCGCGCCGGTGTCGAGCGCCTCCAGCAACGTTGCGTGTGACATCAGCCGCGCGACGCGGCCGTTGCCGTCGAGAAACGGGTGAATCCACGCCAGGCGGTGGTGGGCCGCCGGCGCGGCGAGAATGGTTTCGCTCTTGCCGAGCCGGCTATAGACCCCTTCAAAGCGCCCGAGGAAGCGCGGCACCGCTGGCGCGCTGATGGCGATGTGATCGCCTACCGCGACGTCGCGGGTTCGCAGTTCGCCCGGGATGAGCCGTATGCGTTCGTGTGTCGCCGGATCCCCGACCCACAGCAGGTCTTCGGGTAGCGCCTCGCAAAACCGACGGTGAATCTCGCGGATGGAGTCCGCGGCAACTGCCCGTCCCCTGAGACCGCCTTCGTCAATCCATTGCTGGACCGCGATATGCGCCATGGCTTCGAGCTGAAGATCGCGTTTCTTCGCATCCTTGCTGTAGTCGCCCTGCAGGGCGCGCTCGATATCGACGGGGTGCGTGTCATGCCCTTCGATCAAATTGCTGTAGTAACAATTCATGGCGCGCACGAGCGTCGCCAGCGATGACAGCAGGTTTTCCGGCAGTGAGCGGCGGAACCCCGCGCTCCGCTGCGCGAGCTCCAGCGCAAGATCGGTCAATTCCGGACGGTGGCGAGAGCCTTCGCCCAGGACAAGCGGCTCCATAAGGCCGGGCTCCTCGCCCCGGTTCTTCGCCGTCTTAATGTCCGCTTTATTGTCCGATTTATCTATGGCCATACGATACTATAATTCATATAGTTACAGATGACCAATAGGGAGAAATGACCACAATAAAGTCCTTTTTTAGGTCCGGTGAACCAGAAGCTGCTCTTCGCCGCATGCGGTGATTCAGCGGCTCATTCCGTGCTCCAGGCTGCTTGGGCGAGAGGCGCACTGTACCCCCGGCCGTGGGGGTATTCCTGGGGGCACTTCTTCTGCGTGATCGGATTAACTAAAGCAAATCAATCACATCTGCGGAAGATTCGACTCCGACCTCGGACATTCCCATCTCCCTTCGCTGGCTTCCGCCAGCTTCCGCTGGCCTCCGCCAGGCGCAGCAACATCATGATTTCAGCCACAATGTCCGCTGAGTTCCACCGGCATCGGCTGGCTGCCGGACGACAGCGGCAGACGGTATTCACCCGGTTGGGCGGAGCGAGCACGAGAAGTTGATGGGCCGGTATCGACCCACCCCGGACAGTCGCGATGACAGGTTCTGGGAGGCAGAGTGAGTGTTCTATTCTGTCGCTCCGTCTCTCATTGCGCGGAAGATATCGGCAATGCGCTGCGGAGCGCGCGGCCGCGCATACATTCGCTCTACATAGACTCGCAGAGTCGGACATTCGCCTAGCAGCTGCATCTCACCTGCTACATCAAGCGTGTATGCCATGACGAAATCGGCCGCGGTCACGCTGTCGCCAACCAAGTATGCCCGATCATGCATGTGCCTTTCGAGCACTGCCGCCATGGGCAGAAAGTCGCGGCGGGCAAGTCCGACCTCGGCCGGGAGACGGTCCTCCTCCGGGTATAAGTGGGTATGCCTGGCGATTCGCCACCACGGCTGCTCGAGCTCCGTGACCGCGAACAGGATCCAGCGGTAGAAGTCGGCGCGCAGCTTCAGATCGGCGGGAATGAAGCCGCGGTCACGGTACTTCTCAGCGAGGTATATGACGATCGCGGCGGACTCGGTCAGGACGAGATCACCGTCGACCAGGATCGGCACCCTAGCCGCAGGATTGAGCCTGAGAAATTCGGGACTAAGGTGCTCCCGCGCCGGGAGATTTATGCTGATGGCCTCGAAGTCAACGGCCAGTTCCTGGAGTATCCAGCGAGCTCGAATCGAACGGGTCGGTCCAAATTCATAAAGCTTCATGGCAAGCCTCCGATAGGACCGGCGATACTCTGGCGCCGTGTCAGCTATATCATATAGCCGCGTGACCCCGTCCCTTTCAGACTCCAGTCGCCGTCGCTAATCGGCACGACGGCATAGCTCGGAGGATGCCGTGGCTACCGCGTCCGATGCTTGTCGCAGACTCGTCGAGACGCCGGCGAGTCAAATTGAGCCGGCAGCCGCCTGTCGGAGTTTCCTACCCTTTGCGGTCAGTTGCGTGGTGCAATACTACCGATACCTGCATCAGCACATTGAAAACCATGCGTCACGAATGAGTGCACACCGGCGCTATTGGCCAGTCGCTGAGCCCGCCGTGCGAAGTGCATCCAACAGAACTGCTTCACGTGCACGCGCATCCGCTTCACGTGCACGCGCTTCCAGTAGCTGTGCCTGAGTCGCGCGGACCTGTGCCTGGCTGACCTCGGCCTCGGCCTTGACAGCTCGAGCTTGCGCCTCGCTTTCCTGCGCACGCGCCTCGCTCTCCTGCGCCCTGAGCGCGAACAGCGCGGCGCCGACTTCGTGGGCGACATGGAACAGGAGCTCGCGCTCCTCGGCGGCGAAGTGCTCGCCAGGGCGCTGGCCCACCACGAGCGCACCCATCAGGTTCCCGCGCACGATCAGCGGAAAGGCGTAGCCGTCCGTGCCGAGCGCGCTCTGCGTGGCATGCAGATCGAGCTCGGCATTGCGCGCCCGCAAGCCGACGAAGGCGGGATCGTTCATCGCAACCTCATCCGGCAGCGCCCGAGTCCCGCGCTGCTGCACGCAGGCGTAGCCCTGCGCCGAGGACCCGTACAAGGCGACCTCAGGCGCCCCCGTGTGCCGGGCGACCTCACCGACGGCCTGTGCGAACAGATCCTTGGTCTCGGTGATGAACGCGCACTCCTCGGCAAAGCGGCGCAGCGCGGTCTCGGCGCGGTACTGGCGGCGGAACAGGAAGCGCTCGACCAGGGCATCGATGCGCCGGTGCACGGTGCTCAAGACCACGCCGAGGCCCAACGGCACGGCGAACTCGAGAGCGAGGCTGGCATCGCGGCCGAGCGCGGCGCGCTCGATCAGGCTCTCGAACAAGGCGAACAGCCCCAGCACCAGGCTCGTGGTGGCCGCATACACCAGGCCGCGGTTGAGCACCATCGAGACA
>JAJXWE010000240.1 GCA_021781775.1 Pseudomonadota bacterium
TGACGGCGAGGGATGGTCATTTCCGGGCGCTCCGGGGGAGTCCGTCATCTTCCGCGTCTGGTCCGAGCCAATCCGACTGCAGTCCGTTTGCCACGAGGAGTCGATGGGCTACCTTGAACGCATGAGCCTTCCTTTTTGCCCATTCCTGCAGCACTTCACGAGCGACCGCAGCCTTGTCTTTTCCGAAGGCGCGCGCCTCGGACTCGAGCCATACATCCGTGGATTCGGGTATGGCGAGCCGAAAATCCTTCAGCGGGACGCTCATCTGTTACGCCGCGCGCGAGGTGTTCTTACGAAAGTAGGCAGCCAGCCGTTCCAACGTGTCGATGCGCGGCGCGCGGGTATCGCCGCACGCGATCTTCTTCAGAGTGCCAAAGGGAACCCCGGAGGCGCGGGCGACCGAAGGGAGCCGCCCGCTTTCATCGGCGAGGCGGCGCCGGACAAATTCGAGGATGGATTCCATAGTGAGCCGGACTCTAAGCCCGTTTTCGGGTTTTCGCAAGGTCCAGATTCGGGTTCGCGGAGTGCCTACGCTGCTTCGATGACGCGCAAGATCACAGATAGAGAGCTGCAGGACGCCATCAACGCGCTCCACGATACGATCGGGGCCAACGTGCGCGCCGAGATGGAGCGCCACTTCGAGGGCGGCGATAAGACCAAGTTGCTCGGGAAAGCCAGTGGCCTCGGCAAAGGCACCGTTCAGCGGGTGATCGCGGGCTCGAAAGGGTACGGGCGCGAGGCTCCCACGTCCGCCAGAGTCGAGACCTTGATGCGGCTGGCCTGGTACTTCAGGGTCCCCGTCACTACCTTTTTCGTGCCGCGCGACACTCGGTCCATTGTGCTCGGGCTCGCATCGCCTATCGATGCGGACGTGAGCGCCCAAAACTCGGCCGCCGGCGCGAAGTCTCCCCACACCAGCTTACGCTTGCGCTCACCGACAAGGTAATTGACCTGGGGGCGTATCGCCGCACGCACCGTGGGGGGTGACCTTCTCCTGCGGTTCCTTTCGCGGCTTGTAGAAACCCGAATACGGGCTTGACACGGCCCGAATACGGGCTTAGCCTCTCCCCATCGGCCCACCGGCCACGGGAGAGAGAGCATGAGCACGAGCGATCCAGCAGCCAGCTACGCGCGCCGCACCAGCCGCCAGCGTAATCAGCTTGCCGCCCGCTACGACCGTGAGGCCCGTATGGCGGTAGCCGCTCGCGAGGCGCAGCAGACCGCGGAGGCCCGTGCGCGTCACATCAAACGTGCCGTCCTCCACATCGAGCGGCTCGGCATCGTCGCGCTGACCGGACGCACCGAAGCGCGTGCCGTGACTCGCGAGGAGCTGGCCGTTTGCAAGGAGGCGGTCAAGGATGCCTGGAAGGTCCTGCGCGGCGAGGCTGACTTCGTGACGGTGCTGCGATGAGCCGCCCTCCCCGCTCCGAAGAATCCCTCCTCGCCGCGCTGCTCGCAACAGCCTGCTTCGCGGTGTGTGTGCTGTCGATCATCGGCACCGTGGTGATGCTGCGATGAACGCCAACGACGACCTTTTCTCCCTCGCCCTTTCCCTCGCTCGCGCGCAGTTCGTGCCGGACCGCCCGCTCGACCCTCCCGAGGACCGGCCCGTGCGCGACTTCGGGGATCGCTGCGATGAGGCCTACGACGCTCACGTCGCGCAGGAGCTGGAGAGCGTCAATGACTAGCATCCCCGTCTTGCGCCCCGTCACCCGCCGCGTGGCCCGGCTTTCTGTCCTTCCAGATGAGACCGCGCAGACCGCCGTCGTCGTGCGGTGCGCGCTCCTCGAGACGCTCGCCCGCTACCGCCGAGAGCTGCAGGCCGCAGAACGCCACCTAGGCGATGCCATTGAGGCCGACGCCGGAGAGCTCATCGCGTGGCACACCGAAAGCGTGAGCCGTCTCCGTACCGACATCCGGCTGCTCGCCGAGTACTTGGAGGCCCTGTGACCATCCTCAAGCCATTCGCCCTCGTCTCTGGCGATCTGCCCGACATGCGCACCCCCGAGCAGCGCCGCGCCTACGACCGCATCGAGGAGAAGCGCTGGCGCTGGCGCGTGGCGCAGAACCAGGAGCGTCGGCGCGCGCGTGAGCGGCGCCTGGTGCTGCCGTCGAGGCCGATCACGGAGCGCTGGTGATGGACGACGACGAGGACACTCTTGCGGCGTGGGCAGCCCAAGAGGACTGCGAACGCCAGCAGCATGACGAATATAACACCGAAGGTGGAGAAGATCATGACCATGAAATTCAGTAAGGCGGTCCGCAAGCAGGCAAAGATGCGCGTGGCGCTCGCCGGTCCGAGCGGTTCCGGCAAGACCTACAGCGCGCTCCTGATCGCCAAGGGACTCGGCGGGAAAATCGCCGTGATTGACACCGAGCGCAGCTCTGCGTCGCTCTATTCCGACCTGGCGGACTTCGACGTGCTCGACCTTGCGCCACCCTTCAGCCCGGAGCGCTTCATCGAGGCGCTCCAGGCCGCGGCAGCAGGCGGCTACAACGTCTGCGTACTCGATTCCATTACGCACGAGTGGGATGGCGCCGGGGGCTGTCTGGAAGAGAACGAGCGCATCGCACAGGCGAAGTTCAAGGGCAACACGTGGGCCGCCTGGAACGAAACCACCCCGCGGCACCGGGCGTTTCTGGATGCCATCCTGCAGACGCCTATGCATGTGGTTGCCACTATGCGCAGCAAGACCGAAACCGTCCAGGGCGACGACAAGAAGGTCAAGAAGCTCGGGATGAAGGCTATCCAGCGCGAAGGAGCCGAGTACGAGTTCGGCGTCGTGTTCGATCTCGAACACGAAAAGCACTACGCGCTGGCATCCAAGGATCGCACCCGGTTGTTTTCCGACCCACACGTCATCAGCGAGGAGACTGGCCGGCGACTGCTCGCGTGGCTCGAAAGTGGGGAGCCGACGCGGATGGCAGAAGGGGCGGTGGCCGATCATCTCGCGGCCATTGAAGCGGCTGCCGATATCGAAAGTCTCAAAGCCGCCTACAAAACCGCATACACCGCAGCGCGAGACGCCGGTGACGCCGCTGCTGGCGCTCAGTTCGAGGCGGCCAAGGACGCGCGCAAGAGCGCCCTCACCCAGGAGCAAGCAGCATGAGCCTGCCATCGCTCTATACGCTGTCCGAGCAGTATCGAGAACTCGAACGGATGCTCGGGGCCGATGAGGAACTCGATGAGCACGCCATCGAGGCGATCAATACCACGCTTGACTGCATCGCCGACGATATCCAGGTGAAGGCCACCAATGTCGCGGCGTACACACTGAACCTGCAGGCACTTGCTGATGCAGCGAAGGATGCGAGCAAGAAGCTCGCCGAGCGCGCCAAGCGGATCGAGCGCCGATCGGGCGCGCTGCGCGAGTACATCAAAACACACATGGAAGCGACCGGCATCACAAAGATCGAGGGACCGCAGTTCACCCTTGCGATCCGCAAGAATCCGGCTGCGGTCGAGATTGCGCCGGACGCCACCATTCCCGCCGAGTATCTGCGCGCCCCTCCTCCACCGCCGGAGCCCGCGCCTGACAAGGCGGCGATCGCGCGAGCGCTCAAGGATGGCGCAGTAATCGACGGCTGTTCACTGCACTACACCACTCGTCTCGAGGTCAAGTCCTGATGTTCATCGCAACTATTGCCGGCCGCGTTGGCCGCGACGCAGAGCTGCGCGCAGCACCTTCGGGTGACAGCGTGCTCAATTTCTCGGTGGCCGTATCGCGCAAGACGAAGGATCGCGAGGACACGATCTGGATCGATTGCGCGTTGTGGGGCAAACGTGCCGAAGCATTGGCGCCCTACGTGACGAAGGGAACTGCACTCACCGTGCTCGGTTCCATCGACCGTCGGGAGTTCCAGACGCGTGACGGCACGCAAGGCTTTGCCATCACGTGCCGCGTGTCCGAGTTGACCTTTGGGGGCCGCTCCGGCAACGCAGAGAGCGCGCCCGCGCCAGTTGCCAAGACCCCTGCGGACGCTCCGCAGGACGTTCCTTTCGATGACCCGATTCCATTTTAGCGTAACCGAACCTCCCCGCCAGCGTCCAGCTTGTCCCGGTGTATGGGGTTAGTTGAGCCGGGCGAGACGCTGGTGGGGATTTCAGGAGTAGCTGTGACTTCAAATACTTACTACATCCCCGTCACCATCGGCGACGAGCCGCTGATCGCGGAATGCACCGTCACCGG
>JAJXWE010000241.1 GCA_021781775.1 Pseudomonadota bacterium
CGGGCGCCGGACGGGCGCTGCTCGAGAAGACCCTCGGCGTCGATGCGACCGCGCCGGTGCCGCAGTATCACTCGCGCACCGCACGCAAGCGGTTGCAGCGGTTGGGCACGGCCGAGGACGGGACGACGGCGGGTGTCGCCACGCCCGAGACCACCGGCAAGGTGGCGCTGTTCACCACCTGCTACGGCAACCGCAACGAGCCGGAACTGAACGAGGATCTCGCCGCGGTGTTCGAGCACAACGGCATTGCCGTCCGGCTGCTCGCCTCCGAGCACTGCTGCGGCATGCCGCGGCTCGAGCTCGGGGACCTCGAGGCCGTCGCGCGGCTGAAGGAGCAGAACGTGCCGCAGTTGATCGCCGCCCTCGAGGCCGGCTATGACATCGTGGCGCCGATTCCTTCCTGCGTGCTGATGTTCAAGCAGGAGCTGCCGCTGATGTTCCCCGACGAGGCGCCCGTGCACCGCATCGCCAAGCGGATCTTCGATCCGTTCGAGTACCTGATGCTGCGCCATCGCGCCGGGGCGCTGCGCACCGATTTCAAGCACTCCCTCGGCAAGGTGAGCTACCACGTGGCGTGCCACCTGCGCGTACAGAACATCGGGCTGAAGACGCGCGACGTGCTGCAGCTGGTGCCGCAGACCACCGTCGAGCCCATCGAGCGCTGCTCGGGTCACGACGGGACCTACGGGGTGAAGAAGGAATTCCGCGCCGCGTCGGTGAAGATCGGCCGGCCGGTGATGAGCCGGGTGGAGGCGAGCGGCGCTGAGCATTACGCCAGCGACTGCCCCATGGCCGGCCGCCAGATCCAGACCGGTCTTGCCTCCGGCGCCGAACCCGAGCATCCGCTGCGGCTGCTGCGTCTCGCCTACGGCCTGTGAGCGGGACGCGCGAGAACCCCATGCAGAAACTCACTGTCGCCGATTTGCTGAGTCTCGAGCGCTATGCGCGCGAACGCAACGAGTTCCGCGCCCGGGTGCTCGAGCACAAGCGCCATCGTCGGCTCGCCATCGGACCGAACCTCACCTGGTGCTTCGAGGACCGCATCACCATCCAGTACCAGATCCAGGAGATGCTGCGCGCCGAGCGGATCTTCGAGCCGGAGGGAATTGCCGAGGAGCTCGGCGCGTACAACCCGCTGATCCCGGACGGGGCAAACTGGAAAGTGACCCTGCTCATCGAGTTCCCCGAGGTCACCGAGCGGCATCGACAGCTCGCGCTGCTGAAGGGCGTGGAACGACGCTGCTGGGTCGAGGTGCGCGGGCACGCCGCCGTGTATGCCATCGCCGACGAGGATCTCGAGCGGGAGAACGAGGAGAAGACCTCGGCCGTGCATTTTCTGCGTTTCGACCTCACGGCCGAGATGGTCGACGCGTTGCGCGGCGGTGCCCCGCTTGCCGCGGGCGTCGATCACGAGCGCTACCGCCACTGGGTCAACCCCGTGCCCGAGGCCGTGCGCGCGGCGCTGCTTGCGGATCTCACCTGAGCGGACGCGGTCGCCTGAACCGGCGCATAGTGCTGTAAGATTCGCGCCCCCGGGCCGCGTGCCCCGCCAGAATTCCGATCGAGCACGATGAGCCAGTCCTACACCGCCTCCGATATCGAGGTGCTGAGCGGCCTCGAGCCGGTGCGTCGCCGGCCCGGCATGTACACCCACACCTCGCGGCCAAACCACCTGGCCCACGAGGTGGTCGACAACAGCGTCGATGAGGCCATCGCAGGTTTCTGCAAGCAGATCGACGTCACGCTGTTCAAGGACGGCTCGGTGCAGGTTGCCGACGACGGGCGCGGCATGCCGGTCGACATCCACCCGAAGGAGAAGGTGAGCGGCGTAGAGCTGATCCTCACGCGGCTGCATGCCGGCGGGAAGTTCTCCGACAAGGCCTACAAGTTCTCCGGCGGCCTGCACGGGGTAGGGGTCTCGGTGGTGAACGCGCTGTCGCGCCAGCTGGAGTGCCGGATCAAGCGCGGCGGCAAGGAATACAGCATCGGCTTTCGCGACGGCAAGCTGAGCGAGCGGCTCGAGGCGGTCGGCACCGTCGGGCAGCGCAACACTGGCACGACGGTGCGGTTCTGGCCCGACCCGCAGTTCTTCGATTCCGACAAGTTCTCCGTGCCGCAGCTGAAGCACACGCTCAAGGCCAAGGCTGTGCTGTGCCCGGGACTGCGCATCAGTTTCACGCACGAGGCCACCGGCGAGCGCGACGAGTGGTTCTATACCGGGGATCTCGGCGCCTATCTGCTCGAGGAGCTCGGTGAGCGCGAGCGGCTGCCCAACGAGCCGATCGTCGCGCTGCGCGAGGGCGAGAGTGACACGGTGAGCTACGCGCTCGCCTGGGCGCCGGGCGCCGACAGCGCGATCGGGGAGAGTTACGTCAACCTCATCCCCACCCCCGAGGGTGGCACGCACGTGAACGGCCTGCGCGCCGGGGTCGCGCAGGCGGTGCGCGAGTTCTGCGAGTTCCGCAATCTGGTGCCGCGCGGCATCAAGCTCAGTCCCGAGGATGTCTGGGACCGCATCTGTTACGTGCTGTCGGTGAAGATCCACGAGCCGCAGTTCGCCGGCCAGATGAAGGAGCGGCTCGCCTCGCGTGATGCGGCCGCGCTGGTCGAGGGTTTCGCGCGCGATTCCATGGCCTTGTGGCTGAACGGCCACCCGGATGCCGGCGAGCGGATCGCGCAGTTCGCCATCGCCAACGCCCAGGAGCGCGCGCGGGCCGCCCAGCGCGTGGTCCGCAAGCGCATCGCCGGCGGACCGGCCCTGCCGGGCAAGCTCGCCGACTGCGCCAGCCAGGACCCGCGCCGCGGCGAGTTGTTCCTGGTCGAGGGCGATTCGGCCGGCGGTTCGGCCAAGCAGGCGCGCGACAAGGACTTCCAGGCGATCATGCCGCTGCGCGGCAAGATCCTGAATACCTGGGAGCTCGAGCCCGGGGAGATCGGCGCCTCGCAGGAGGTGCACGACATCAGCGTGGCGCTCGGCGTCGAGCCCGGCGCGCACGATCTGAGTCAGCTGCGCTACCACAAGGTCTGCATCCTCGCCGACGCCGACTCCGACGGGCAGCACATTGCGACGCTGCTCTGCGCATTGTTCCTGCGGCACTTCCGGCCGCTGGTGGCGAATGGCCACATTTACGTCGCCATGCCGCCGCTGTACCGCATCGATGCCGGCAAGCAGGTCTACTACGCCCTCGATGACGGCGAGCGCGAGCAGGTCCTGCGGCGCATCGAGCAGGCGAGCCCGCGCGCCAAGCCCACGGTCACCCGCTTCAAGGGGCTCGGCGAGATGAATCCCGGGCAGCTGCGCGAGACCACGATCGATCCGCGCACGCGCCGGCTGGTGCAGCTGACCGTCGAGGCGGCGGATGAGACCGAGAAGTTGATGGACATGCTGCTCGCCAAGAAGCGCGCCGCCGACCGGCGCGAGTGGCTCGAGCGCAAGGGCAATCTGGCCGACGTGCAGGTCTGAGGTCGCGCATGCAAGATCAGGAATTGAATTTCGAGGGCGTCGAGCGTCAGCCGCTGCGCGCCTTCACGGAGAAGGCGTACCTCGACTACTCGATGTACGTGATCCTCGACCGCGCGCTGCCCTCGATCGGCGACGGGCTGAAACCCGTGCAGCGGCGCATCGTCTACGCGATGAGCGAGCTCGGCCTCTCGGCCGCCTCGAAGCACAAGAAGTCCGCCCGTACGGTCGGAGACGTCATCGGCAAGTTCCACCCGCACGGCGACAGCGCCTGTTACGAGGCGATGGTGCTGATGGCGCAGCCGTTCGCCTATCGCTACCCCATCGTCGACGGTCAGGGCAACTGGGGCTCGCAGGACGACCCGAAGTCCTTTGCCGCCATGCGCTACACGGAAGCGAAGCTCACCGCCTACGCCGACGTGCTGCTCGGGGAGCTGGCGCACGGTACGGCGGACTGGACCGCGAACTTCGACGGCACGCTGGAGGAACCGGTGATCCTGCCGGCGCGCCTGCCGAACCTGCTGCTCAACGGCACCTCGGGCATCGCGGTCGGCATGGCGACCGACATCCCGCCGCACAACCTGCGCGAGGTCGCCGCGGCGTGCATCCAGCTGCTCGAGGATCCGGAGGCGAGCACCGCGAGCCTGATGAAGCACATCAAGGGACCGGACCTGCCGACCGGCGCGGAGATCGTCT
>JAJXWE010000242.1 GCA_021781775.1 Pseudomonadota bacterium
AAGTGCTGCGGCGCGTGAACGATCCGTTCAGCGCCGACGGCGGGCTGAAGCTGCTGCAGGGCAACCTCGGGCGCGCGGTCATCAAAGTGTCAGCGGTCAAGCCCGAGCACCGCTCGGTGCACGCGCCCGCACGGGTGTTCGACAGCCAGGAGGCGGTGCTCCATGCCTTCCGCCAAGGCGAGCTGTCCCGCGACGTGGTGGTGGTCGTGCGCTTCCAGGGACCGCGGGCCAATGGCATGCCGGAGCTGCACGGCCTCACTCCGGCGCTGAGCTCGCTGCAGAGCCGGGGCCACCGCGTGGGACTGGTCACCGACGGGCGCATGTCGGGCGCCTCGGGCGCGGTGCCGGCCGCCATCCACCTCACCCCCGAGGCGGCCTGCGGCGGGCCGATCGGCCGCATTCGCGACGGCGACGTGCTGCGGCTCGACAGCCACGCCGGGGTGCTCGAGGCCGAGGTGAACGAGGCGGAGTGGAACCGGCGCAAGTCGCCCGTTGTCGACCTCTCCGCCAACGCCGCCGGCATGGGCCGGGAGCTGTTCGGGCTGTTCCGCGCCCACGCCGCGCCGGCGGAGGAAGGCGGCGGGGTGTGCTGAGCGGCGCTCAGCCGGCCGGCTTCTCCGGCAGCGCCACGCTGAACTCCAGGACTTCATGTCCCGCTTCGCGCTCGAGGTTGATCTGCACAGCCTCGGGGTCGACGTTGACGTACTTGTGGATCACCTGCAGCAGCTCGCGCCGCAGCAACGGCAGGTAGTCCGGGCCACCGCGGCCGCCGCGCTCCTGCGCCACGATGATGCGCAAGCGCTCCTTGGCGATGCTCGCCGAGTTGGGCTTGCTGCGGAACAGTGCCAACAGGCCCATGTCAGCCTCCGAACATGCGCGCGAAGAAGCCGCGCTTGGGTTCTTCGAGGAACCTGAGCGGCAGCTCTTCGCCGAGCAGGCGGGCCACCGCGTCGCCGTATGCGGCTGCGGCGTCGCTGTCCTCGTTGAGGATCACCGGTACGCCGGAGTTGGAGGCGGCGAGCACGTCGGGCGACTCCGGGATGACGCCGATGACATTGAGTCCGAGGATCTCCGTGACGTCCTCGACACTCATCATCTCCCCGTTCGCCACGCGCCGCGGATTGTAGCGGGTGAGCAGCAGGTGCTCCTTGACCCCGCCGTTGCCGTTCGCGGAGCGGTGCGTCTTGCTCGAGAGCAGCCCGAGAATCCGGTCCGAGTCGCGCACCGAGGACACTTCGGGGTTAACCACCACCACGGCGCGGTCGGCAAAGAACATCGCCAGGTGCGCGCCCTTCTCGATGCCCGCGGGGGAGTCGCACAGGATGTAGTCGAACCCCTCGGCGATCAGCTCATCGAGCACGCGGCGAACGCCCTCCTCGGTCAGCGCATCCTTGTCGCGCGTCTGCGAGGCCGCCAGCACCGAGAGCGTCTCGAGGCGCTTGTCCTTGATCAGCGCCTGCTTGAGCGTGCAGTCGCCGTTGATCACGTTGACGAAATCGTACACCACGCGCCGCTCGCACCCCATGATGAGGTCGAGGTTGCGCAGTCCGATATCGAAGTCGATGACCGCCACGCGCTTGCCGCGGCGGGCCAGTCCGCAGGCCATGCTGGCCGAGGTGGTGGTCTTGCCGACCCCGCCCTTGCCGGAGGTCACCACGATGATTTCAGTCAAAGCTCACTCCTCGAATAGGGTTCACGGCGCCGGGGCATACTCAAGCGCCCAAACGCTCGAAACGCAAGGCGTCGCCATCCAGCCACGCCTGCACGGGCTTGCCCGCGAGCTCCGGCGGCAACGTCTCGAATACGCGGAACACGCCGGCGATCGACACCAGCTCCGCGTGAAATTCCTGGCAGAACACGCGTGCGGCGCTCTCCCCGCGCGCCCCCGCCACCGCCCGGCCGCGCAGCGCGCCATACACGTGCACGCAGCCATCGGCAATCAGCTCCGCGCCGGCACCCACCATGGCGGTGACCACCAGGTCGCCCCCGCGCGCATACACCCGCTGGCCGGAGCGCACCGGGTGTGCGTGCACCTGGGCCATCACCCCGGCGGGCTCGACCGGCTCCGGCACCGCCTCGACGGGGCGCACCGGGCGGCCCATCGCCTCGGCCGGCGGATGGAACTCGCGAAACGGCGGCAGCAGTGGCAGGTCGAGCGGCCTGCTCAGCGCCTGCGCCGCGGCCGAGCCGCTCGAGAGGCCCACCGGGCACATGCCCGCGCGCCGCACCGCCTCGAGCACCCCGCGCATCTCCTCTACCGAGGGCTCGCGCCCGAGCGGTCCGACGTCGAGCGACACCGCGGTGCGCTGGAAGAACTTCGGCGCCGTGGCCACCCGGCCGGTCAGCTCATCGAGGATGGCGCCCGGGTCGGTGGTCCAGACAAGCACCTGGATCAGACCGACCTGTCCGAAACGGATGTCGATGGCCGGCGCAGCGGCGGCCTCGGCTCTCTGTGTCGTCATGTTTCCCTGGCTGAGCGGTGCACGGCTGGGGGATGTTGCCCGCGCAGTGTACCGGCTCAGGGCCGCCGCCGCACGCCCCGCACGGGCGCAGCGGCAAGCGGATCGTCCGGCCAGTGGTGCTTCGGGTAGCGGCCGCGCAGGTCCTTGCGCACCTCGGCGTAACCGCGCCGCCAGAAGCTCGCCAGGTCCCGGGTCACCTGCACTGGGCGGTGGGCCGGGGAGAGCAGTTTGAAGGTCACCGGGGCGCGCCCCCCGCCAAGCTGCGGCGTCGCGGCCAGGCCGAACACCTCCTGCAGGCGCACCGCGACGGCCGGGGCGCTCGCATCGAGATAATCGATACGGATGCGCGAGCCGCTCGGGACCTCGAGGTGCGTGGGCGCGAGTACATCGAGTTCGCGCAGGCGCTCCCAACCCAACCGCGCGCGCAGCGCCTCGGCGAGTGGGATCCGCGCCAGGTGCTCGCGGCGCATCACCCCGTCGAGCCAAGGACCGAGCCAGGTGTCGAGCGAGACTGCGAGCGCAGCGTCCGCAAGGTCAGGCCACTCCCCATACGACGCGGCGAGTCCGCGCACGAACGCGACACGCGCCTGCAGGTCGCGCGTGTCCCGGTCCCAGGGCAGCGCCCCGATCCCGAGCTCGCGCACGCCCTCGAGCATCGCCTCGCGAGCGCGCTCGGGGCTCACTGCGGGCAGCGGGCGCGTCTCGAGCAGCAACTGATCGAAACGCAGCTCGCGCCGCGCCACCACCGCCTGCTCGCGCCGGCTCCACTCGATGATCTCGCGCCAGCCGAGCTGCCCGGCCATCACCGTCTCCAGAGCCTCGCGCTCGAGCGGCGCGGCGAGCAGGATGCGCGCATCCCGCTCGCGATCGTCCAGATCCAGCGCGACGATGAGCCCCTGGCGGGACAGGCTCTGTGCCTCCGGGAAGTGCGCCCCGCGGCCGTTGGCGAGCGCGAAGCGTCCCACACCGCCCGGGCGCAGCGCGCCGATGCGGTCGGGGAAAGCGAGCGCGAGCAGCGCACCAACCGACATGTCCCGCGCGACGGCCCCGGCCGGCCCGGCGAGGCGTTCGACCTGGCGAACGAGCTCGCGAGCCTGCGCGCGCGCGCTCTGCAGCGCGAAGCGGTCCGCCGCTGCCCCGCTTTCCCCGCGCAGGATCTCCAGCCGCGTGCGGATGTCCGCGTCACGCCCGCCGGCAAGGCCGCGCAGCAGATCACGCTCCGAGAGCAGCGCGGCCAACTCCGCCGCCAGCGCCAGCGCGCCCAGCTCGCGGGCGCGCAACAGCATGTGGGCGAGGCGCGGATGCACGGGCAGGCGCGCCATCGCCCGGCCGTGCGCGCTGATGCGTTCCCTCTCGAGCGCGCCGAGGTGCCCGAGCAGGTCGCGAGCACTCGCGAGCAGCGCCGGCGGCGGCGGATCGAGCCAGCGCAGCGCACCGGCTTCGCGCGCACCCCACTGCGCCAGTTCCAGGGCGAGCGGCGCCAGATCCGCCTCGAGGATCTCGGCCGGGGTGAACGGCACGAGCGAGCGCTGGGCCGCCTCGCTCCAGAGCCGGTAGCACACCCCGGCCTCGAGGCGGCCCGCGCGGCCCTGGCGCTGCTCGGCCGAAGCGCGCGAGATGCGCTCGAGCGCGAGGCGGCTCATGCCGGTTTGCGGATCGAAGCGCAGGCGGCGCGCCAG
>JAJXWE010000243.1 GCA_021781775.1 Pseudomonadota bacterium
CTGGTCGCGCCGCAGCGCGCCTCGAATGCTGCGGAAAATGCGGATCGCGCGCGCCGCCTGCGCGGCAGCAGCATCTGCTACAGGTGTGGGCCGGCCGAGGGCTCGGCAGACCGAGCCGTCCCCGGAGAGCGCGCGAATGAAATCGAAGGTGTTGCGCACTGGCGCCACGCGATCGAACCGGCCAGAGGCCGTTCAGTTCCTGGCCGACCCGCGGCATTATCCGCACCACCCGCGCAGCGTGAAGATTGTCGAGACGCACTTCGCGTGGATCTTTCTCGCCGGCGAGCGCGTCTACAAGCTCAAGAAGCCGCTCCGTCAGGCCTCGATGGATTATCGGACGCTGGCGCTGCGCCGGCGCGCCTGCCAGGCGGAACTCCACTTGAATGCGCGCCTCGCGCCGGCCGTCTATCGCCGGATCGTTGCACTGCGCCGCACCCGCACCGGCGGCCTGACGTTGCGCGCCGATGCCGGACGCGTCGTGGACTGGTTGGTGCAGATGCGGCGTCTGCCGGCCGCGCGCCTGCTGGATCACGCGATCGGCGCACGCCGGGTGTCGGATCGGGACCTCGACCAGGTGATGACCCGTCTCGGCGCATTCTTTCGCCGGGCCAGGCGGGTGCCGCTGAGCGATCGGGCGTATCGGCGGCAGCTTGGCGGCGAGATCCGCGCCTGCGCGCGAGAGCTACGGGCCCCAGACCTCGCATTGAATCGGGCGCGAGTGAGGGAGGTGACCGCCCTGCAGCTCGAGTGGCTCGCGTGTCACGGGCCAGCGCTGCGCGGCCGGGGACGGGCGCTGCGGGACGGACACGGCGATCTTCGCCCGGAGCACGTGTTTCTCGGTGCGGCGGGTTATCCGGCATGCGTGATCGACTGCCTGGAGTTCGATCCGCAGCTGCGCCGTCTCGATCCGGCAGAGGAGATGGCGTTCCTGGCGCTGGAATGTGCACGGCTCGGTGCCGCGCGGCTGGGGCGAGATCTGCTCGAGCGCTATGTCGAGGGCCTTCAAGATCGCATCCCGCCGGCCGTGTGGGCTTTCTACATGAGCCGCCGCGCCCTCGTGCGCGCGCAGATCGCCGCCTGGCATCTGCGCGATCCCGAGTTCTCCGGCCAGCTGCACCGTTGGAGGATGCGGGCGCAATCGTATCTTGACGATGCCCTGCGGCTCATTCTGCGCGCCAATGCGCTCACGACATATGCCGACAGGGACTGCAAGGAACGCCAGCGCGGCGACACGATGCGGCTCAGGCCGGCCAGCGCTCGAGCAGAGGGGCGACCGGCTCCGCGGTGAGCATGCGGCGCAGCGTCTGACCAAACAACGGCGCGACGGGCAGCAGGGACAGCCGGCTGTCTGCAGCCCTCAGGAGTGCGCTTGGCAGCAGCGCTCCGACGCTGTCGGTGACCGTGATGTGCGAGATGGACTCGGCGGCGATGAGCGTCGAGACGCCCGCGACGAGCGGAGTATGGGTGACGGCGACCAGTACGCTGGTGGCGCCGCCCGCGCGGCACGCCGCGGCGGCGCGGATGAGCGTGCCGCCGGTGGCGCACAGATCGTCCAGCACGATCGCCGTCCGTCCGGCGATCTCGCCGGCGAGCGCGCCGCCGGAGACGATGCCCCTGGCGCGACGCTTCTCGACGAAGGCCAGGCCCACCTCACCGCCCGCCTGGGCCGCGAGCTGCTCGCGAAACAGCTGTGCGCGCTTGATACCGCCCATGTCCGGCGAGACGACCGTGAGCGCGGGACCCGGGGCTGCGTGATTCAAATAGTGGTGTACCAGCATCGGCAGCGCGCTCAGATGAATGGTGGGGATGCGGAAGGCATTGTCGAAGGCCGCCGGGTTGTGCACGTCGAGGCTGATGAGGCCGCTGGCGCCGGCGGCCTCGAGCAGCTCGGCGACATAGCGCGAGGTGACCGGGTCGCGCAGCTGAGTGCGCCGGTCCTTGCGGGCGAAGGCGAAGTAAGGCAGGAGCACGACTCGGGCGTCTGCACCGGTATCGCGCAGGGACTGCAGCAGAAACAGCAGCCGCAGCAGCCGCGTGGAGGCCGGCGCCTCGTCGGTGCCGGCGAGTGATTGCACCACGAACAGTGAGCGGCCGCGCGCAGACTCGAGTGGCCGCAGCTTGAATTCACCGCCGTCGAACGGGCGTTCCTCGATCGGCAGCCGGCCGAGCCCCGCCTCGCGCGCGATCGCACTGGCCAGCGGCTCACTCTCGCTGAGCCCGACGATGGCAGGGGGCGGGTGGTTCGGGTGCATCGGTCTGTACGGGCGGTTCGGATGGGAGCTGCACGCTCACCCGGCCGGACGACCGGTCGGGCCGTGCCGGTTGGAGCAAAGCATCGCGCGCCCCGATGCCCCGGGGCATCCGCAGCAGTGCGTATGCGATCGGTATACCCACGGATGGGCATCCGGTCCGATGGTCGTATGCTACGGCGGCACTCGCGAGAGGACGGGGCATGACCGTTCACAATGCCGACATCGCGGCGGCGTTCGAGGAGATCGCAGACCTTCTGTCGATCCAGGGTGCCAATGCATTCCGCATCCGCGCCTATCGTCGGGCCGCCCAGACACTGCGCAGCGTGCCCCATGAGATCACTACGGGTGTCGATCCGGCGGCCTATGCCTCGCTTCCCGGGATCGGCGCCGACCTGGCGAGCAAAATCGCCGAACTGGTGCGTACGGGCAAACTCGGCGCCCTGCTCAGGCTGCGCCGCGAAGTGCCGGCCGGGGCACGGGACCTGTTGTCGTTGCCCGGCCTGGGTCCGGTGCACGTGCGGACCCTGGTGAGCGGATTGCAGATTCGCGATCGGACGGCTCTGCGCCGGGCCCTCGCGGCCGGGCGTCTGGCCGGCGTGCGCGGTTTCGGGCCGGCGTTGCGGGCCCGGCTCGAGCAGGCGCTCGCGCGTCCCGCGAGTGAGACGGCCCGCCGGCTGCCGCTGTCGCAGGCTGCGCAATATGCCGAGCCTCTGAGAGATTTCCTCGCCGCCGTGCCGGGCGTCGAGCGCGCCGAGATCGTCGGGAGTTACCGGCGCGGGCGCGACACGGTGGGCGACCTCGATGTGCTGTTGTGCGCCGGTGCCGCGGCCGATCCGATCGCGGCGCTGCGGGGTTACTCCGATCTTGGTTCGCTGAACGCGTCCGGTCGGACGAAGGCCGCGGGCGTGCTGCGTAATGGGTTGCCGTTCGACCTGCGCATCGTCGCGACGGAGAGCTTCGGCGCCGCACTGCAGTACTTCACCGGCAGCAAGGAGCACGGCATCCGGTTGCGCCAGATCGCCCACGCGCGCGGCTTGAAACTGAGTGAGTACGGGCTGTTCCGCGGTAAGCGGCGGCTCGCCGGCCGGCGCGAGGAGGACGTCTATGCCGCGCTGGGACTCGCCTGGGTTCCCCCGGAGCTGCGCGAGGATCGGGGCGAAGTGGAGGCGGCCGAGCGCAACGCGCTGCCGCAACTGCTGCTGCGTTCCGACCTCAGGGGAGATCTGCACGTCCACACGCGTGCCACGGACGGCAACGACTCGCTCGCGGACATGGTAAACGCGGCGCGGGCCGCCGGGCTCTCCTATATTGCGATCACCGATCACAGCAAGCATCTCGGTATCGTTCACGGTCTGGACGCCGGACGTCTGGCACGGCAATGTGACGAAATCGACGCGCTCAACGCCCGCCTGCGCGGCTTCGCCGTGCTCAAGGGCGTCGAGGTCGATATTCTGGCTGACGGGAGCCTGGCGCTGCCTGATTCGGTGTTGGCGCGACTCGATGTCGTCATTGCCGCAGTGCACAGCCACTTCGATCTGTCCGAGGCGAAGCAGACGGTCCGCGTGCTGCGTGCTCTGGAGCATCCACACGTGACGATGCTGGCTCATCCGAGCGGCCGACTGCTTGGCGAGCGTGAGCCCTGCGCGCTCGACTTCGAGCGACTGCTCGCCGCGGCGCGTGCACGATCGTGCTTTCTGGAGCTGAACGGGCAGCCGCAGCGGCTCGACCTCGATGACGTACGGGTGAAGGCGGCGATCGAGCACGGAGTGTTGCTGTCACTCGCCAGCGATGCGCATTCGGTCGAGCAGTTCGCCAACCTGCACGGCGCGGTGCGTCAGGCGCGCCGCGGTTGGGCACGGCGCGCCGATGTGCTCAACACGCGT
>JAJXWE010000244.1 GCA_021781775.1 Pseudomonadota bacterium
TCGACACGCCGGTCGACGACGTCGGGCGGCACCGGCGCGATGCGCCAGCTGTCGCGCCGGACTTCCGCGGTGTGCGCCAGGAAATCCGGCAGCACGCCGGAGTCGAAATCACGCTGCCGCCGCGCGCGCGCGGCGAGCAGCTCGAGGCGCCGGGGATTGAACTGCCGGTGCAGTCGCGCCAGCAGGTCGAGCGCCCGCTGGGTGAGCACCTCGGAGGCGCGCTCGACGGCGGGCGGGGTGACGAGGACCGCGGGCACGACCGTGGGCTGGACGGGGCGCGGGGTGCTGTAGGCCAGGGAGGTGGTGCTCGGGTTCATGGAACCGAGCATAGGCCCGGCCGAGTGAATAATTTGACTATGGAAACTTCACATTGTTAATTTCACAACCTGCAGACCGTCCGCCCGCCATCCCTCAGGTGAGTTCATGTCGCCATTGCTACGCAAAGGTCATTTTCTCGGAGCGAAGCTGCGCGAGCTGCGCAAGCGCAACGGCCTGACGCTCGAGGAGCTGTCCTCGCGCTGCATCCAGCGCGACGCGGCGCGTGCGCCCTCGGTGTCCTATCTGAGCATGATCGAGAGCGGCAAGCGTGTTCCCTCCAGCGAGCTGCTCGAGCTGCTCGCCCAGGTCTTCCAGCGCGATCCGGGCTGGTTCCTCGACGAAAGCGGCAGCGGCGGCAGCGAGCTCGGCGCGGTCTCGGCGCCCGCCGGCGGAGCGGCGAAGGTTCCGCTGGAACCTGCGTTCCTGTTTTCCAAGGAGGTCCTGCAGGCGGCAATTCCGGAACTGCTGCAGCAGACCGGCACGAGCGGACGGCAGTTCGCGCATCTGCTGATCCGCACGCACCAGGAGTTCTCCCGCAACGACTTCCCGGACCTGGAGCGCGCCGCGGAGGACGTCGGCGAGCGGAAATTTCCGCTCGATGTCGAGGACCTGATGCGCCTGACGCGCCGGCACGGTCTTGAGATCCGCTGGTTCGAACGCAAGCCGCTGTTGGCGCGCGACAAGGACCGAGAGGTACGCAGCATGGTGCGTTCGTTCTACGAGCCGCCGCGCTTCATATACGCCAATCGCGCGCTGCAGTCCGATCGGGCGCGCCTGAAGTTCGATCTCGCCGCGCACATCGCGCACAAGGTGCTGCATGGCGGGGATGGGCTGAAGTCCGCGCACGCCACGGGCGGCGAGATGGGCGGCAGCCCCGAGGGTGGCTCGACGGCCGGCATGGACGCCGAGGACGTGCTGCATGCCTGGCGCGACTTCGAGTGCAGTTTCTTTGCCGGCGCGCTGCTTGCGCCGCGCGGACCCTTCCGCCGCTTCCTGACCCGCGAGCGTTACCGGGTGGAGTCCGGCGCCGCGCTCGAGCTCACTCCCGCCGTCGTCATGCGCCGCATGACCAAGGTGTCCCCTTATCCGTACTGGCATTTCTTCGATGCCTATCCGCCGGGATATCTGCGCGCAGTCTATCGGGGCAACGGGATTCCGCTGCCCTGGGGCAACCTCGCCCAAGTGAGCGACCCGTGCCCCAACTGGGCCGTGTTTCACATGCTCGGCAGCGACCGCGACGTGGGCTCGCAGATCTCGGTGTTGCGCGACGGAGAGCGCTCGCTCCTGTACTGCTGCCACTCGCGGCGGGTGCGCGACATGGCGGGTAACCCACACGTCCTGTCCGTGGGGGTCGATCTGGCCCCCGCGCTCGATGCCAACGGCGCCTCGAGCGAGGCGCTTACTGCGGCGATCCTCGCGGAGTCGGTGCGCGGCGGCGGCGAGGGGCGTCCCCCAAAGGCAGCGAAAGCCGCCCTGCAGGCTGTCGCCAACGTGCTGAACATTGCCTGGATCGACGCCGCGCTCGAGCGGCCCGCGCGCATCATCTGTCCACGCAGCTCGCGCTGCCCGCGGCCCGATCGCTGCGCCGAAGCGCGGATCCGACCGTCGCGGGCGCGGGAGATCGACGAGGTGCGCGCCGAGATCCTCGGCACGCCGCGTTGATCAGCGCTGCGGGTGCATGAAGATCATGGCCGGATGCTCGAGGCACTCCTTCAGCGCCTGGATCATCGCCGCGGCGTCGTACCCATCCACGAAGCGGTGATCGAAGGAGGAGGAGAGGTTCATCATGCGCCGCACTGTGACCGCCCCGTCCACCACGATCGGGCGCTCGAGCGCACGGTTCACGCCGACGATGGCCACCTCGGGAGCATTGATGATCGGCGTGCTGACGATGCCGCCGAGCTTGCCGAGACTGGTCAAAGTGATGGTCGAACCCGTGAGTTCATCGCGGCTCGCCTTGTTCTGGCGCGCCGCTTCAGTGACCCGGCGCATCTCGACCGCGAGCTCCCACAGGGAGAGCCGCTCGGCGCTGCGCACGACCGGCACCTTCAAGCCGTCGGGCGTCTGAGTCGCCACGCCCACGTGCACGGCGCGGTGGCGGATGATGACGTTGCGCTCGGCGTCATAGTGGGCGTTGCACTGCGGGAAGTCGCGCAGCACCTGCACGAGCGCGAGCACGAGAAACGGCAGGTAGGTAAGCGCTGCCTCGCCGGAGGCCAGCCGGCCGTTCAAATGCCGGCGCAGCGCCTCGAGCTCGGTGACATCGACTTCCTCGACGTAGGCGAAATGCGGGATGTTGCGCTTGCTCTCGCTCATGCGCTGAGCGATCAGCCGGCGCACGCCGATAACCTTGATTTCCTCGCGCGCCGGCGCCTCCGGCGCGATGTCCGCCGCTCGTGCCGCCGAAGCGGGCGGTTGCCCCCCCCCACGCACGTACGCCTCCAGGTCCTCCCGCAGGATGCGGCCCTGTGGACCGCTGCCCGGCACGTGGTTCAGATCGACCCCGGCCTCGTGCGCACGCCGCCGGTTGGCCGGTGAGGTCATCACCCGATTGCGCGCGGCCGCGGCCGGTGGCGGCGCCGAGACCTCGGGCGCGGACGCCGGGGCGGTCCGCGCCGGTGCCGGCGCATCGGGCGGCGGCGGCGCGGCGGTACCGGCATCGGTCTCGAACACGATCAGCTCTGCCCCGACGGCGACCATCTCGCCCGGCGCCCCGGTGGTGGAAACCACCCGGCCGCTCACCGGCGAGGGCATCTCGACGGCCGCCTTCTCGGTCATGACCTCGACCAGCACCTGCTCCTCGTCGACCGCATCGCCGGGCTTGACGTGCCAGGCGACGATTTCGGCCGATACCGTTCCCTCACCGAGATCCGGCAGCTTGAACACGTAACGGCTCATCGGGCCTCCATCACGCTGCGCAGCGCGGCGACGATGCGCGCCGGCCCGGGAAAGTAATCCCATTCGAACGCATGCGGGTACGGCGTATCCCAGCCCGTCACCCGGGCGATGGGCGCCTCGAGGTGCCAGAAACACTCCTCCTGCACGGTGGCCGACAGCTCCGCGCCGAAGCCGCTGAAGCGAGTCGCCTCGTGCACGATGACGCACCGGCCGGTCTTGCACACGGACGTGCACAACGTATCGACATCGAGCGGCACCATCGTGCGCACGTCGATGATCTCGGCATCTACCCCGGCGAGCCGTACGGCCGCCTCCGCCACGTGCACCATCGTTCCGTAGGTGAGCACCGTGACCTGTGCGCCGGGGCGGACGATCTCTGCCTTGCCGATCGGGACGGCGTAGTGGCCCTCGGGGACCTCCCCCTTCGGGTGCGTGCTCCACGGCACCGCCGGCTTGTGCGGATCGCCATCGAACGGACCGTTGTAGATGCGCTTCGGCTCGAAGAATACGACCGGATCGTCATCCTCGATCGAGCGGATCAGCAATCCCTTGGCATCGTACGGATTGGAGGGCATCACGACCTTGATGCCGCAGACGTGCGTGAACACTCCCTCGGGGCTCTGCGAGTGCGTCTGGCCGCCGCGGATCCCGCCCCCGCACGGCGTACGGATGGTCACCGGCGCACTGAAATCCCCGGCGGTGCGGTAGCGCAGCCGGGCCAGCTCGCTCACGATCTGATCGAATGCCGGATAGATGTAGTCGGCGAACTGGATCTCGGCCACGGGGCGCAGCCCGTTGACGCCCATGCCGATCGCCGCGGCGACGATACCGCCCTCGGCAATGGGCGTATCGAGCACGCGATGTTCGCCGTGCTTGCGCTGCAGCCCGTCCGTGCAGCGGAAGACTCCGCCG
>JAJXWE010000245.1 GCA_021781775.1 Pseudomonadota bacterium
TTCCGATCTCTTCGTGTCGCGCTGCCGACGCCCCTGCGCCAACTGTTCGACTACCGCAATCCGGGAGATCCGATCGGACCGGGCATGCGGGTGCGCGTGCCTTTCGGCCGGCAGCGGATGATCGGCGTGGTCATGGCCACCGCCGAGAGGACCGACGTGCCCGAGGGGCGGCTCAAAGCGGTGCTCGAGACGCTCGATGACCGCCCCGTATTCGACGCAGGGCTGCTCGAGCTGCTGCTGTGGGCGGCCGGCTATTACCACCATCCCGTCGGCGAGGTCGTGGCGGCGGCCCTGCCGAAGGCGCTGCGGCTCGGCGAGAGCCTGAGCGCCTGGGAAGAGCGCTGGCGCCTCACCCCGACGGGACGTGCGGCACACCTCGCCGGCGAGCCTAAGCGCTCGCCGCGACGTCAGGCGCTGCTCGCCGCGTTGTTCGGGAGCGAGCGCTCCGCGGCCGAGCTGCGCGGGCAGCTCGGGGAGTCCTGGCGGGCCACGGCGCGGCCGCTCGCGGAGCGCGGCTGGATCGACTCGGTCCGGGTGCCCTGCGCGCCGCCGCCGCAGTCCGGGCCACCGGACCCCGGCCCTTCGCTCAACGACGAGCAGCGCGCGGCCACTGAGCGTATCCGGGGCTCGCTCGGGCGGTTCGACGCATTCGTCCTGCAGGGCGTGACCGGCAGCGGCAAGACCGAGGTCTACCTGCGGGTGACCGAACAAGCGCTGGCCCTCGACCGGGGCGCGCTCGTGCTCGTACCGGAGATCGGACTCACGCCGCAGCTCGTCGGCCGGTTCCGCGAACGCTTCGGCGTCCCACTGGCGGTGCTGCACTCCGGACTGACCGACCTGGAGCGGTTGCTTGCGTGGCGCGCAGCCTTCGCGGGTCACGCGCGCGTGGTGCTCGGTACACGCTCGGCGGTATTCGCGCCCGTGGCCGACCTGGGCGTAATCATCGCCGACGAGGAACACGATGCCTCGTACAAGCAGCATGACGGCGGCTTCCGCTACTCGGCGCGGGACCTGGCCGTGATGCGCGCACGGGGCGCGGCAGTGCCGGTCGTGCTCGGCTCGGCCACGCCGGCTCTGGAGACGCTGCACAACGTCGCCACGGGTCGTTACACGCGCCTCGCGCTCACCCGTCGCGCCGCCGAAGCCGCACCGCCGCGAATCGCGCTGATCGACCTGCGCGCCCATGCTCACACCGCGGGATTGTCGACGCCGGCGGCCCAGGCGATAGAGCGCCATCTCGGTGCCGGTGGCCAGGCGCTGGTGTTTCTGAACCGGCGCGGATACGCCCCGACGCTGCTGTGCACCGCATGCGGCTGGATCGCCCCGTGCCGCGACTGCGATGCGCGGCTCACGGTGCACCTCGGTGCGCGCGAATTGCGCTGCCATCACTGCGGCGCGCAGGCATCGCTGCCCGAGCGCTGTCCGCAGTGCGGTTTTGCGGTCAAGCCAGTCGGTCAGGGCACCGAGCGTCTCGAGGAGGCGCTGGCGCAGCGATTCGCCGGCATACCGTGCGTGCGGCTCGACCGGGACGTGGTGCGGCGCCGCGGCGACCTGGAAGCGGCCATGCAGCGCGTCGTCTCGGGCGAGGGCCGCATCCTGGTCGGGACCCAGATGGTCACCAAGGGGCACGACTTCCCGAACGTGACGCTGGTCGTGGTGCTCAACGCGGACCAGGGGCTGTTCAGCACCGACTTCCGCGCCCCCGAGCGACTCGCACAGACGATCGTGCAGGTTGCCGGTCGTGCCGGGCGCGGGACGCGGCCCGGGGAGGTACTCATCCAGACCGAATTCCCGGATCACCCGCTGCTCACCGGACTGCTCGGCGAGGGCTACGAGGGATTCGCGCGCACCGCGCTTGCGGAGCGGCAGCAGGCGGCCTGGCCGCCGTTCACCCGCCTCGCCGCCGTGCGCGACTCGGCGCACACGGCAGAGGCCGCGCTCCAATTCCTCATCGACGCACGGGCGCTCGCGGCCGGCGCGCGCGGCATTCGTCTGCTGGGACCGGTGCCCGCCGCGATGGCCAAGCGCGCCGGCCGGTTTCACGCCCAGCTGCTGCTCGAGAGCCCCGGGCGCGGCGGCCTGCACCAGTTCCTGGAGACGTGGCTGCCGCAGCTCGAGCAACTGCCGAGCGCGCGGCGGGTGCGCTGGGCGCTCGATGTCGATCCGATGGAGCTGTTTTAATCGGGTAGAATTCGCGATTTCCTCCGGTTCGGACCCTATTTCCTTGAAGCAGCAACTCGAGAAACTCCTCGCCAGCGCCCTCGCCACCCTCGGTGACTCGCTGCCCGCGCCACCCGCGGCCGAGACCGTCACGGTCGAGCGCAGCCGCGATCCGCGTCACGGCGACTTCGCGACCAACATCGCGCTGCGCCTCGCGAAGACCGCGCGCAGTAATCCTCGCGAGCTGGCGCAGCGCATCATCGCGGCGCTGCCCGCGAACCCGCTGGTGCAGCGCACCGAGATCGCCGGCGCCGGATTCATCAATTTCTTCCTGTCACCGGCGGCGTACGGGCAGGAGCTCGCCGCGATCCACGCGCAGGCCGAGCACTACGGGCATAGTGCCCTCGGCCGCGGCGAGCGGGTCCTGCTCGAGTTCGTGTCGGCCAATCCCACCGGCCCGCTGCACGTCGGACACGGCCGCCAGGCGGCTTACGGGGCGACGCTGGCCAACATCCTGTCGGCCGTCGGCTTCACGGTGGCGCGTGAGTACTACATCAACGATGCCGGCCGCCAGGTCGACATCCTCGCCGCCAGCGTCTGGGTGCGCTACCTGCAGGCCTGCGGCGAACCGCTGCCGTTTCCGGAAAACGGCTATCGGGGCGAGTACGTGCGCCCAATCGCAGCACAGCTGCGCGCGACCGAAGGCGAGAGCCTGCGCCGCCCGGCAGACCGCGTGCTCGCCGGCCTGCCGCCGGATGCCCCGGCGGGCGACAAGGAGGTCTACATCGATGCGCTGATCGCGCGGGCACGGGAGCTCCTCGGACCGGAGACCTTCGCAGGCGTGCTGGAGCGCTCGCTGGAGCAGATGCTCGCGGACATCCGCGGTGACCTCCAACAGTTCGGCGTGCACTTCGATCGCTGGTATTCGGAGCGCGAGCTCGAGCGCAGCGGAGCGATCGAGCGGGCGCTGCAGCGCCTGGAGCGCGAGGGGCGGCTGTACCGCGAGCAGGGCGCCACCTGGTTCCGCGCCACGGAATTCGGCGACGAAAAGGACCGGGTCGTGGTGCGCGAGAACGGCCAGAAGACCTATTTCGCTTCCGACATCGCGTATCACCTCGAGAAGCGCGAGCGCGGATTTCAACGGCTCATTGACGTGCTGGGCGCGGACCACCACGGCTACGTGGCGCGCGTACGCGCCGGGCTCAGCGCGATGGGCGAGCCAGGCGAGAGCCTCGAGGTGATCCTGATCCAGTTCGTCAGCCTGTTCCGTGGCGGCGAGAAGGTGCCGATGGGTAAGCGAGAAGCGCAGTTCGTGACGCTGCGCCAGCTGCGCGATGAGGTCGGCAACGACGCCTGTCGCCTCTTCTACCTGATGCGCAGCCACGATCAGCCGCTCGATTTCGATCTGGAGCTGGCGAAATCGCGCACCAACGAGAATCCCGTGTACTACATCCAGTACGCGCACGCGCGCGTAGCCAGCGTCCTGAAGCAGATGACGGCCCGCGGCCTGCAATTCGACCGTACCGAGGGCCTGGCGAGCGCCGCGCTGCTGACCGGCACGCACGAGCAGGCCGCGCTCGCGTGCGTCACGCGTTTCCCGGAGGCGCTCGAGCAGGCCGCCGTGAACCGCGCGCCGCATACTCTGGTGCACTACCTGCGGGACCTCGCCAACGCGTTGCACACCTATTACAACGCCGAGCAGTTCCTCGTGGAGGAGTCCAAGGTGCGCAATGCACGCCTCGCCCTGGTGACCGGCATGCAGCAGGTGCTGCGCAACGGGTTGGTCCTGCTCGGCGTGAGCGCACCCGAGAGCATGTGAGCCGATGTCTCAGCTCACCACCCGTGACTACAAGGGGGCTGGCCGCCGTGCGAGCCCGCCCGCCGGGCTGAAGGAGTTTCTCCTTGGGGCTCTCGCGGGCGCGCTGCTCGCCGGCCTGGGGACGGCGCTGGTGATGCACCATG
>JAJXWE010000246.1 GCA_021781775.1 Pseudomonadota bacterium
TAGGGTCGTTCGCGACAGCCGTCGCAGCAATGCCGGCGCTCATCGTCAGGTCAACATCATCGGCAGCCTGTGCCGTCGAGCCGTTCGTCCCGAGCGTGCTGGTGTCGATGGCGGATGAGACGGCGTAGGCACCGGCCGCGAGCGTCGAATCGCCGGCTGAGAAGGTGAGCGCGGTGACTGTGCCGCGCAGCGGAGTGGTCGTGGCCATCTCAGCTTCCCATCGCTTGCTGAATGGTCGGCGCGTCTACCTGTTGCCCATAGACGGGCGTCACACTCGCCTGCCCCTGCGCGGTGGCAAAGATCGCCTCGAAGCGCGTGGCGGCGCGCACCGCGAGGGCTGCGATATTCGCCGCGGTCGTGCTCTGTGGCCCGAAAAGGCGCCCGAGGCCTGCCTGGATGTTCGGATTGCTGAAGTCCACGGTGCCCGCGAGCCCGGCGAGTTGCAGCACCGCGAGCTGCGGGGCGGTGAGCGTCAGCACATCAGGAGCATAGAGCGCATGGAAGAGCTCCGCTCCCGTCACCTCCTTACGCCAGAGGAGAGTGGGCGCCGTGCTCGTCGGGGTGCCGTTGAGGTACTGCGCGACCGCGCCGACGCTCCCGCTCGCGGCAAGCGGCGCCGCGTAAGGATCGGCCTGGATGGCAGCCTTGAGCGCCGAGAGCTGCGCGGCGGTGAGCGCCATCAGTTCACCTGAAGGAGGGCCGTCGAGGCCGCGTTCCCCGGCATGGTCAGGGTGAAGGTGCCAGCCGTCACCGTCTGTGCGCCGAAGGTGTAGGACGCCACGGCCCGGTTTCCCTGACTCGCGTTGTAGAGGAGACAGCAGTCGAAGGCGGTCGAGAGCGTCACGTTGCTCCAGCTCAGATTCGCACTCGGCGTCCAATACGCCGTGGTGCCGGAAGTGGCCGGCGCTGTCGCATTCGTGACCGCCTCTCCGCCTGCGGTGTAGTTGGTGCCCGAAACCTCACCGGTCGCGCTGTACGCGGTCGTCGCGGCCCCGATGGAGCTGTTCTGCGTGTAGAGCGCGGCCTTGAAGGAATCCGCGCCGGTCCCGGCGCGCGTGACGGTGGTCCCGAAGTTGTGATAGGCCTGCAGAACCTCGGCCTTGAAGCTCGTGCAGATGGCTTGTGCATTGGCGCCCATGCTCTACCCTCCCACGCGGCCCTGCTCGGCGCCCATCGAGGTGCCGCGCAGAATGTTGACCCACACATCGCGCCGTACGAGCTTGCCGTCGAGGCGATATTCGATCGCGTGCTCGAAGGAGTTCTCGAGCCAGCGCATGTGGTGGGTGATTTCGAGCTCGTCTCGCTCGATGAACCGGGGAGAACCGCCCTCGGTAGCCGGTGCCACCTGGATGCGCATCAGTGGGTCACCGGAAGGGCAAAGAGGGTGACGCCGGTGGCGAGTCCCCAGGCGTGTACGTGGTCGCCGGGCTCGCACCCGAGGACGAGCGGACCGTCGGTGACCTTGATGAGGGCGTCGCCTGTGGCAGAAGCCGCGGTACCGGCCGCTGAGATCGTCACGCAGCAATTACCGCCGACGGCCGAGAGCTGCACCGCGTGACAGCCTCCCGGAATGGTGAGGCCGGTGTCGGCGTCGGCCCCACTGGTCAGCGCCTTCGCCACGCCGGTGCCAGCGATGGGGCGCCAGGGCGCAATAGGTGTCCATCGGGACATTGCGTTCTCCGAAAAGGATGAGGGCCGACAAAACTGCCGGCCCTCGGACCGCCATCAGGCGTGGATGTCGTGCGTTATCAGCCCGCGGTGTCGAAAATGCCGCCGCAGGCGCGCTCGTTGCCCACCTCGAGCGCGTACTCGCAGATGAGCATCTTCTTGTCGGAGTCGCCGGTCTTGGCGAGCGGCACGACCTGGTACGGGCGCAGGTACGCCACCTTCGCGTAAGGACGCTTGATGGCGAAGCAGTCCCGGCTGCGCGCGAGGAAGAGGTCCGGGACGATTCGGATCTTGCCGAAATCCGTTTCGTACTCGTCGATCGCGGTGCGCAGCAGCTTGTCCTCCACCTGCGTGAAGCGGGTGCCCGGGCCCGTGAACTTCGAGATGGCCTGCTTGTTCTTCGAGGACACGAGCAGGTAATCGACGCAGTCCCCCGAGTTCTGGAACACGAGCTGCGCGAGGTCATCGACATCGGTCTCGCTGATCGCCGCCGTGGTGCTGTTGTCGGTGCGCGCCGTGGTGCCGTTGCCGAAGGTCTCGGAGCCGGCCGACGTGGTTCCCGTCGGATTGGCGCCCGCCGGGGTGCCATTCGTCAGAAACACGGTATTCGCCGTCAGGAACGCCGGCAGACCCGCGGTGACCGCCGCAGTCGTCGCACCCGGAGCGGTCCGCGCGGCATTGTTCGTGAGGATGCCCTCCATGTCGCGCTTCAGGGCCTTGCTCGCCTTCAGGAGCTGGTAGCCCATCTTGTTGGTGGCGCCGGCCGCGCGAACCGCCTGCAGGGTGCCAGCCAGCTGGATGACCTTGCGGGAGATCTGCGTGTAGTTGCCGATGCGCGCCGTGGGAGTGGTGGCATCCGCCGTCGCATCGTCGCCCTGAATCTGCGCGTTGGAGAGATTCTGGGCCGCCAGGGAGTCCGTGTCCCACTCGTGGTAGACGGCCTCGGCCTTGGTGCGCCCGGACATCGTGAGAAACGGCGTCTTGAAGGGATCGACCATGTAGACCTTGTTGGAGAGGTCTTCGCGCAGATTCGTCTGCCCGATGGTCTGGGTCGTGTTTGCCGGAACGGTCATGGACTTAAAACCTCGTGAGAGGGCCTACATGTACTCGTCGAACATCGCGGCGCCGGCCGCGTCATTCCGTCCGCCCGAGTTGGCGTAGGCCTGGGTTGCAGAACGCGAGCGCTCCCCGCGGGGATTGCTCGCAGTACGTGTGCCGGCGGCCGCCATGCGAGGGGCGGCACGCACGCGCCGGAGTGCTGCGGGCTTCGAGGCTTGGAGCTGGAGCGCCTTGGCCGCCAGGTCGAGCCCCAGAAGGACTCGGTGGTCGGTGAAGCCTTGCAGCTCGGCATCGGTGAACCCAAGATGATGGGCGGCCTTCGACATTCCCTCGCGCGCCGCCTGGAATTTGGCCGGATCCTTCCATTCCGGCCGCGCGCTGAGCAGTTTCGGAATCTCGCCCTGGATGGCTTGGAGCCGGCTCTGTTTTGCCTGCTCGGTCTCCTGGGTGCGAGCCTCGTTCACTTGCTGCAAAGCGCGCTGAATCTGTTGCTGTCGTTCGCCGTACTGCTGGCGCAACAGCGCCTGCTGGCCGGCATCCAGCTGGTTCCACTGCTCGGGGGTGATCGAGCTGAACTCCGCCGTGAGCGCATCCTGCGCCATCTTGAAGAGGGCTTCCGTCTGCTGAATCCGCGCGCCGAACGCCTGGCGCACCTGAGTCTGCTCGCCCTGAAAGGCGGTGCGCTCCGTGGCGAGCGCGTTCATGCGGTTGTAGCTCGCCTCCTTCAGCTGATACGCATCGCGGAGGTCTGCGATCGAGACCGGCTTCTCGATGCCATCCACCTTCGTCATCACGGGCAGCGTCATGAACTCGGTGGGGTCGAGCTTCTGATCCTCGAGGAACGCATCGAGCGAGGCGTACTCTTTCGCCTCGGGCTCCGCATTCGCATCGGGCTGTGGGGTTTCGGGGGCGCCCTCCTGAAGCTGGCTCCCATCGCCCTCCGCGGCATCCGCTTCGGTCGCACCCTGCTGTGACTCGCGCGCGAGCTGCTGACGCTGCTCGGCGCTGAGCTCGCCACCTGTCTCATTGGTCGGTGCGAACGCGCCCGCTTCCCATAGGGAATCGAAATCGGCGGCATCCGGCTCGTAGGACTCGGCGGGGGCTGCGGACGCAGACTGGCCGCCCGGGGCAGCAGGCGCTGCTTGCTGGGTAGGTGTCGTCATGGGGAAACCTCGGGTCTAGAGAAAAGCGTTGCGCAGCCCGTGCTGGCGCGCATAGTCGAGTCGTTCGGTGAAGCTGCGACGCTCGCGCAGCTGCAATTTGGCCGCGTCGCCGCTCATCATCACGGCCTTCAGGTAGTCGAGCACCTTCGCCTGCATCTGCTCGGCGAGGATGATGCGTGTATGCATGTCCCGATCCGACATCGGCA
>JAJXWE010000247.1 GCA_021781775.1 Pseudomonadota bacterium
TGCGCGCCGTGCGGCGGTGCGTGCCATCGCCCTGGGGACGATCCGCTGGTATCTGCGCCTGCAGCCGGCGGTTGACAGCCTGCTGGCGCGCCCCGGTGCGCTCGGCCGCGACGTGCACGCCCTGCTGGTCACGGCCGCCCACCAGATCGAGTACTCCCGCAACGTGCCCCAGCAGACCGTGCACGCGGCGGTGGATGCGGCCCGGATTCTGCGCCAAGGAGGGCATGCCTCCGGCCTGGTGAACGCCGTGCTGCGCAAGCTGGTGGCGCAGCGCGAGATCCTGCTGGCGCAGGTCGACCAGGACCCGGCTCGGCGCGCCGCGCATCCGCGCTGGCTGTTCGATGCGCTGCGGGCGGCGTGGCCCGAGGAGGCCGAGGCGGTGCTGGCGGCGAACAATGCGCATCCGCCCCTGACCGTGCGGCTCAATCCGAGCCGGCGCTCCGCCGAGCAATATCTGCGGGACTTGGCCGATGTCGGGCTCAGCGGCCGGCGCTGCGAGGCCGGGGGCGGCGCGGCCGCTGCGACCGCGATCCGGATCGAGCCACCGGTGGCGGTGGCGGCGCTGCCGGGGTTCCGCGAGGGGTGGGTGTCGGTACAGGACGCGGGCGCACAACTGGCGGCGCCACTGCTCGATGCGGCTCCCGGGATGCGCGTCCTCGACGCCTGCGCCGCGCCCGGCGGCAAGGCAGCGCATCTGCTCGAGCGCACCCCGCAGCTCGACCTCTGGGCGCTAGACATCGATCCGGCGCGCCTCGTGCGTGTGGCGGAGAACCTCGCGCGGCTGGGCCTTGTGGCCCACGTGACCGCGGCAGATGTGCGCGCGCCGGAGACATTCTGGGACGCCCGGCCCTTTGATCGTATCCTGGTCGATGCGCCCTGTTCGGGGACCGGCGTGATCCGCCGCCACCCCGACATCAAGCTGCTGCGGCGGGCAGCGGACATCCCACCGCTAGCTCAGGCGCAGCTGGACATTTTGCGTGCGGCATTCCGGATGCTCGCCCCCGGCGGGCGGCTGCTCTACGCCACCTGCTCGGTCCTGCCGGCGGAGAACGAGGAGGTGGTGGAGCGCTGCCTGGCCGCCGAACCGCTGGCGCTGACTCGGCCGCTTGGGGCGGAACAGCTGCCCTCCGGAACGGTACGCTGCCGCCACGGTGTGCAGCTGTTGGGCGGGGGTGCGGCGGAGACGGACGGCTTTTATTATGCTTGTCTCGAAAAGACAACGTCGGAAACCTGATAGCGTCTGATGCAAGGGGGCTTTACGCGTTCGGTCGTTGCATGGTCGCCACGAGTCGGCTCGCGATGCGCGCTTGGTGTTCGTTCGGCCCGCGCACGCCGCTGGCTGGCGCTCGGCGTGACACTGGCGCTGCTGGCGCTAGGGGCACTGCGCACCGCTGCGTTCGCCGATGCGCTCGATGGCGCACTGGCGGTGCGGTCGGCGTACGTGAATTTCGATCACGGCGTGATCGAGCTGAATGCCCAGGTGACCTATCCGCTGAATCCGGCCATCCGCAAGGCGCTGCAGAACGGCGTCACGCTGAGCTTCGACGTGGAGGCGCGTGTCGAGCAGGTGCGGCGCTTCTGGTTCAATGCCACGGTGATCGACGTGACGCTGCACCGTGAGCTGGCCTATCACGTCCTCACGCGCCGGTACGTGGTGCGGGACGTGCAGAGCGGCGGGGAGCGCAGTTTCGCCGACGTGAGGCAGGCGTTGCGTTATCTGCAGTCGGTACACAACTGGCCGATTCTGGTCGAGTCGCAGTTGCTGAGCGGTCGTTACGTGATCAGTGTTCGCGCCGACGTGCGTCGCGGCAAGCTGCCGGCCTCGCTGCGCGCGCTGCTGTTCTGGACGGATGACTGGCAGCGCGAGAGTCCGTGGTATTCATGGTCGCTGCCGGTGTGAGCGAAACGCCGCGCCGCTCGCGCGCGATCGCAGCCATCGCGCTGTGGAGCGCCATTGGGCTCGCGGCGCTGCTGCTGCTCGCCAAGAGCGCGCAGAATTCCTCCGAATTCGGTCGCCTGCAGCCGTGGATCGTGCTGCTGAACGTCATCGGCGTGTTCGTGCTGATCGTGCTCCTGGCGCGCAAACTGTGGCAGCTGGTGCGCGATTTCCGCAATCACGTCCCCGGCTCGCGCCTGACCGCGCGCTCGGTCATGATCTTCGGCGCGCTGGTGATCGCGCCGCTGCTGATCGTGTACTTCTCCTCGCTGGAGTTCATCGACCGGGGCATCGACAGCTGGTTTCGCGTCGAGGTTCGCGAAGGGCTGAAGGACGCACTGGTGCTGTCGCGCTCGGCTCTGGATTTGCGCGTGCAGGCCGAGTCGCACCGTACCGCGGTGCTCGCGCGCGCGCTGCTCGGGCGCTCGGCGCTGCAGATCCAGGGACAGCTCGATCAGGCGCGCCGCGCGGATTCCGCCCGGGAGATCGTGCTCTACGGGGCCAACGAGCGGGTGCTCGCCGCGAGCCTCGAGGACCCGCTCGCCGACGTGCCGCTCGCGCCGCCGACGGATCTGGTGCGGACCGTGAGCGAGCGGCAGACCTACGTCAGTCTCGAGCCACGGCCGAACGGCCGGTTCGTCATCCGCATCGGTGTTCCGCTCGCCGAGTCAGGCCGCGGCGCGGGACTGCGCTATCTGATGGCCGTTTACCCCGTACCCGAGCAGCTCTCGGCTCTCTCGAACGCCGTGCAGCGCTCCTATTCGCGCTACGGCAACCTGACGGCGCTGCGCGAGCCGTTGAAATACAGCTTCCGTCTCACGCTCACCCTGGTGCTGTTGCTGGCGATGCTCGCGGCGATCCATGGCGCGATCCTCTCCGCCGAGCGACTCGCCCGGCCGGTGCAGGACCTGATTGCCGGCACCCGCGCGGTCGGCAAGGGGGATTTCGCCACCCGTCTCGCCCTGCCGTCGCGGGACGAGATGGGCTACCTGGTGCACTCCTTCAACGACATGACCAAACGGCTGCGGCGCGCGCACGATGAGGCTACGCGCAGCCAGCAGGCCGTCGAGCGCGAGCGCGAACGGCTCGCCATCATCCTGGCGCGCCTGTCCACCGGCGTGCTGGCGATCGACCGTAACCTGGTGGTGCGCATGGCCAACCGGGCGGCCGGGGGCATCCTCGGCACCGATCTGTCGGTCGCGACCGGGCGGGCGCTGCCGGATCTGTCGGCCGGCAACGAGCAGCTCGGCCAGTTCGTGGCGGCGATCGCCGTGCGCTTCGCACGCGGACGCGAGGAGTGGCGCGAGCAGATCGATCTGGGCAAGCCGGGCCGGATGGCGACGCTGATGTGCGCCTGTACGCCGCTGCCTGGAGAGAGCGGCGACATGGGCTACGTGATCGTCTTCGATGACATCACGGCGCTGCTCGAAGCGCAGCGCGACGCCGCCTGGGGCGAGGTGGCGCGGCGGCTGGCGCACGAGATCAAGAATCCGCTCACACCGATCCAGCTGTCCGCCGAGCGGCTGCGGCGGCGGCTGCTGCCGATACTGGAGCCGCAGGCGGCAGAGTTCCTCGATCGCTCCACGCATACCATCGTGCAGCAGGTCGAGAGCATGCAGCAGATGGTCAATGCCTTCAGCGAGTACGCCCGGGCACCGGAGATGCGCGTCAGCCGCTTTAGCCTGAACGAGCTGGTGACCGAGGTGGCCGACCTGTACCGCTCGCAGGATCCGCGTGCGAACATCGTGCTCGACCTGGATGAGCGGCTGAGCGCGATCGAGGCCGATCGCGGCCGGGTCCGCCAGATCCTGAACAACCTGGTGACCAACGCCCTCGAGGCGCTCCAGGGCCATCCCGACCCGCAGGTCGAGATCAGCACGCGGTTCGAGGGCGGCGCGACCGCGTTCGGACTGATGACCGTATGTGACAATGGGCCCGGGTTTCAGGCGGACTTGCTCGGACGGATCTTCGATCCGTATGTCACGAGCAAGCCCAAGGGCACTGGGCTGGGCCTGGCGATCGTGAAGAAGATCGTCGAGGAGCATGGGGGCCGGATCGACGCGGACAATCGTCCCGAGGGGGGCGCCCGAATCCGGGTGGCCCTGCCGGTGGCGTTCGGCAAGCGTTCCGGGGCGAGAGAAGAACGACAGTCATTG
>JAJXWE010000248.1 GCA_021781775.1 Pseudomonadota bacterium
GGCCATCTGCGAAATCGCAGAAAAAAGGAAACGGCGCCACCGTCCCCCATTCCTGCCCCATGAACAGCAGCGGCGGCGACGGCGCAAGCAACAGAACCGCCGTGGCCGCACGCACCGCGGCTTCGGTCGCCAGCCGCGTTATGCGCTCTCCGAAAGCCCGGTTGCCGACCTGATCATGCGTCTGGAGCGCCGAGACGAACGCCGTGAGCGGCAATCCCGCCGACGGCTCGCCCCGCAACGCGCCGCCCCGATAGCGCGACGGCTCACCCTGGTAGGAAAACCCCTCCGTCAGGCAGCGGCCGAGATGGCGCGCGGGCGCATCCGCGTAGTCCCCGTAGTAACCGCTGCGTTCGCCGGTGACAAGCACGTGCAGGGCATGATGAATGTCATCATTCCACTGCGCAGCGTAGCGGGTTTGGCCGCAATCGGCGCTACGCGCGAGGTGCCGCGCCTCATTGCGATCGTTTTCGAGCACCAGATGGACACAGCGCGATGCGCCCGGGCCTTTTGCCACCGTCTGCGCGAGCTCTTCCAGAAAATCCGGATGCGAGACGTCCCGGATCGCGTGCGCTGCATCGATGCGCAGGCCATCGAAATGGAATTCATCGAGCCAGTAGAGCGCGTTGTGAATGAAATACTGACGCACGACGGACGAATCTGCACCGCCAAAGTTGATCGCCGCGCCCCACGGCGTGCGCTGCCGCGCATCCAGAAAGGCCGGGGCGTAGCGCGGCAGATAGTTGCCATCCGGTCCGAAGTGGTTGTATACGACGTCCAGGAAGACCATGAGACCGCGCGCGTGTGCGGCCTGCACGAGCGCTTTAAGCGCCTGCGGCGGGCCGTAACTCGAATCCGGCGCGAACGGCAGGACACCATCGTAGCCCCAGTTGCGCGCACCGGGAAAGTCGGCAACCGGCATGAGCTCGATGGCCGTGACGCCGAGATCGGCGAGCCGGTCCAGACGGCTCTGTACACCGGCAAATCCGCCTTCGCACGAAAATGCGCCCACATGCAGCTCGTAGAACACGGTCTGCGACCAGGGACGTCCGCGCCATCCGACGTCGGACCACTCGAAGGCGAGTGGGTCGATCACCTCGCTCGGGCCGTGTACATCCTGCGGCTGGTGACGCGAGGCCGGATCGGGCACCTCGACACCGCCGTCGATCCGGAAGCGATAGCGCGTACCGGGACCGGCGATCCTGATCGTCAGCCCGAACCACCCTTCCTGCAATGCGTCCATCGGCAGCGTTCGGGATTCACGGTCATGCTCCAGACAGAGCGTAACCTCGCGCGCTGCCGGGGCCCACAGCCGGAAGCGCACGCCGCCACCCGGAAGGACCTCGGCCCCGAACGGCATGCAGTGGCGGCGCCGCACTGGATCGCCAGTCTGCGATGCGCGTGATTGGTTCATGCGACCTCTCCGTGTTGACGCAATGTGCCGTCTGGCAGAGCTCGACCGTGGACAGAACCTACACAGCAACTCGCCGGTACCTGCCCCCAATGCGCCGCAGCCTGTGCTGCCGACGCCGCCGGCCTACCGCAGCTTGCCTAGTTGATAAAGCATGGTCTCGGCGTCGCTCACCTCGAACTTTCCCGGCTCCTCGATGTTGAGCGTCATGACCACGCCGTCATCGACCAGCATGGAATAGCGCTTCGAGCGCAGCCCCATGCCGTAGCCGCTCAGATTCTCTTCGAGCCCGATGGCTCGGGTAAAATCCGCGTTGCCGTCCGCCAGCATGCGGATTTTTCCTTCAGTGTGCTGATCCCGTCCCCAGGCACCCATGACGAACGCGTCGTTTACCGACACGCATGCGATCTCATCGACGCCGAGCGCCTTGATCTTGTCCGCCAGGGCAAGATAGCCGGGCACGTGACGCGCAGAGCACGTCGGAGTGAACGCCCCCGGCAACCCGAACAGCACGACGCGTCGTTTGCGGACCAAGCCTTCGATTGGAACCTCCTTGGTTCCATCGGCCGTCAATTCATGCAGTGTCGCGTTAGGGAGCGGGTCACCGGTAGTGATCGCCATAGTCGGAGCTCCTTTTGATTCCAGCTGTCGTTTCAGGGATAGGTCGGAAGCCGGCCGGAGTCGGTTTCAATTCCGGTCGAGGCGCGGGCCCCGCGATGCTTCCGGCTGGCCAGTCGACCATGGCGACGACAACGCGCGCGCCTTCGGTGCGTACCGGCTCAGCCACTGAGACGGCGCGACGCGGCAGGACGACGCCGCGTGACCGCCTTGGCAAAAAAACCCGTGCGGCACGGTGCATGCACCCGGGTGGACCGCAGGATTCGCAGCTGAGCCAGGCCATCGCAATTCGAGCCGCGAACCCCGGGGCGCTTCGCGAAACGCAAACACATGCCAGGAACGCTGTGCGCCGACGGCTTGTGCTGCATTATCCGCCAGCACGGCGGGCATCCGCAAACCATGAGCCAACGGAGAATGGGGCCTGGGTCGCATCCGGTATCCCGGGCGCGGTCTGACAACGGGACGAGGCAGGCTAGTCCTGGGCGTGCAGTTCCGGTGCCTGCGCCCGGCATTCCGTCCGCAGGAACTGCTGCACGTCCCCCAACAGCCGGGTGCGCGGCATCGGCGGCAGGCTCGCAAGAAATATTTTCCCGTAGCCCTTGGCGAGCAGCCGCGGGTCGCAGAGCATCAACACCCCGCGGTCGTTGGCGTCACGGATCAGCCGTCCCGCCCCCTGCTTGAGCGCGATTACGGCGTCGGGCAGCAGCGATTCCATGAACGGACTGCGTCCGTCGCGCTCCAGCGCCTCGCCGCGCGCGCGCATCACCGGATCGTCCGGCGCCGCGAACGGCAGCTTGTCGATGATCACCGTCGACAACGCCTCGCCACGCACATCGACTCCTTCCCAGAAGCTGCCGGTACCGAGTAGCACTGCATTGCCAGCCAGCCGGAAGCGCTCCAGAAGCCGCGCACGGGGTGCGCTGCCCTGGACGAGCAGCGGGAAACTGCAACGCGAGGCCAGATAGGCGGCCGCGAACTTCAGGGCGCGGTGGCTGGTAAACAGTACAAACGCCCGCCCCCGGCTCGCCTCAATCACAGGCAATGCCGCTTCCAGAACACGCTCGGTGTAGTCGGGAGCAGCCGGCGGCGGCATGCTTTCCGGGATATAGAGCAGAGTCTGATGGGCGTAGTCGAACGGACTCTCCCACTGCTCGGCGATGGCTTCCTGCAGCCCGAGCTCATCGCGGAAATGGGCGAAGCTATGGTCTATTGCCAGCGTCGCGGATGTGAAGATCCAGGCTTTCCGGTCCCCCTCGAGGTGGCGGCGAAACAGCGGCGCAATCGCCATGGGGGTGAGATGCAGCGCGAAGCTGCGCGCCGCCGTCTCGAACCACGGCACGAAATCCGGCGGCGGGGTCCCGATCAGGAGTTCCAGCCGCCCGCTCAGATCAAGAGCGCGGTTGAGACAGTTGGCGAGTCCGGGCCCGCGAACCGCCGCGGCCTCGAGCAGACCGGTCAGCTCTCCGAGGCGGACACGCGTTTCACCGATCGCTTTCTGCAGTTCCTGCCGCTGCGCCATGTTGCTCCACGGACTGCGCTGCGGTTCGGTTCCGAACGCAAGGCGTGTGTCGGCAACCGACTTTTCGAGCCGCTGCGCCGCCTCCTGCAATCCTGCGACCGCGCTCTTCTCCTTAATCTCTTCGACAATCGCATCCCGGCACAGCGCATTGAGCTGCTGGCTCCCCAGGGAGATACCGAAGAATCCGCTGGCAATCTCGGGAAGCTGGTGCGCTTCGTCGAAAATCAATGCCTCCACTCCTGGCAGCAGCTGCCCGAACCCTTCTTCGCGTAGTGCCAGATCGGCAAAAAACAGATGATGATTGACCACCAGAACATCGGCAGCGAGCGCTTCGCGCCGCGCCCGGTTAACATGGCACTGGCCATAGTGACTGCACTGGCTGCCGAGGCAGTTGTCGGATGTCGAGGTGACCAGTGGCCAGAGCTCCGAGTCCTCGGGAACATCGCTCAGTTCGGCGATATCGCCGCTGGCGGTGACACCGGCCCATTTGCGGATGTGCGCCAGCATCGCGTCGCGGCGCCGCCCGCCGAGGCGGCGCTCGAG
>JAJXWE010000249.1 GCA_021781775.1 Pseudomonadota bacterium
GGATGCGAGTACGTCGATGTCGCCGAACGCCTCGCCATCGAGCGTGTCAAGGAGCTTTTCGGGGCGGCCTACGCAAACGTGCAGCCGCATTCGGGTTCGCAGGCGAATGCCGCGGTCTACATGGCGCTGCTGCAGCCGGGCGACACGATACTCGGCATGAGCCTTGCCCACGGCGGCCATCTCACGCACGGCGCCAAAGTGAATTTTTCCGGCAAGATCTATAACGCAGTGCAGTATGGACTGAACACCGGGACCGGCGAGATCGATTATGACGAGGTGGAGCGGCTGGCGCGGGAACACCGGCCGAAGATGGTGGTGGCCGGTTTCAGCGCCTACTCCCGCGTGGTCGATTGGCAGCGCTTCCGCGCCATCGCCGACGCAGTCGGCGCGTATCTGTTTGTCGACATGGCGCATCCCGCCGGCCTGATCGCCGCCGGCCTGTACCCCAACCCGGTGCCCATCGCCGACGTGACCACCTCGACTACCCACAAGACGCTGCGCGGGCCGCGCGGCGGTCTGATCCTGGCCAAGGCCAATCCGGATATCGAGAAGAAGCTCAACTCGGTGGTGTTCCCGGGGACCCAGGGCGGACCGCTGATGCACGTGATTGCAGCCAAGGCGGTCGCCTTCAAGGAAGCGCTGACGCCCGAGTTCAAGCTGTACCAGAAGCAGGTTCTGGACAACGCACGCACCATGGCGCGCGTCATGATGGGGCGCGGCTACCGGATCGTCTCCGGGGGCACCGACGATCACCTGTTCCTCGTTGATCTCGTCGACAAGGGCATTACCGGGAAGGACGCCGAGGCGGCGCTGGGGGAGGCGCACATCACCGTGAACAAGAACGCGGTGCCGAATGATCCCCAGTCGCCGTTTATCACCAGCGGCATCCGCATCGGCACCCCGGCGGCGAGCACTCGCGGGTTCCAGGGTTCCGAGGTGGCGGCGGTGGCCGGCTGGATATGCGATATCCTCGACGATCTTCCGAATCCGGAGGTGCGTGCACGGGTGCGCGCCGAGGCCGAAAAATTGTGCGCACGGTTTCCGGTGTATGAATCCGTCTGCTGCTAGCCGGGTGTGCGCTGCCACCGCCTGCGGCGATTCCGCTGCGGGTGCGTCCGGTTGCGCGCAGCGCTGATTTCGACATGCGCTGCCCCTTCTGCTTCGCCGACGAGACCCGCGTGATCGATTCGCGTCTCGCGGATGACGGGGACTCGGTGCGTCGACGGCGCGAATGCGAGGTCTGCTCTGAGCGTTTCACGACTTTCGAGCGCGCGGAGCTGCGCCTGCCGCAGGTGATCAAGTCCGACAACCGGCGCGAGTCCTTCAGCGAGGCCAAACTGCGTGGCGGCATGACGCGCGCGCTGGAAAAGCGCCCCGTGGACGCCGAGGTCGTGGAAAAGGCGATCGGGCGGATACGGCACAAGCTGCTCGCGGGCGGCGATCGGGAAGTCCGGTCGCGCGATATCGGCGAGTGGGTGATGGAGGAACTCAAGGATCTCGACGCGGTTGCCTACGTGCGGTTTGCATCGGTGTACCGCAGCTTCCAGGATCTGGATGCTTTTCGCGACGAAGTGCAGCGGCTGCAGAGCGAGCCGACGGCGGAGGGCCGCCGCAAGCAGCTGAAGCTCATTCCCGATGGTGACGCCCCGGATGGGGGCGCCGGGGGCGAACGCAAGCGAGACGGCGCGGGCGGTGCCAAGACATGACCGGTGCGGTGGACGACGCGCGCGCGATGGCGCTCGCGCTGCAGCTGGCCGAGCGCGGAATGTATAGCACGGATCCGAATCCCCGTGTCGGCTGTGTGATCGTGAAAGACGGCCAGTACGTCGGCACGGGCTGGCATGAACGGGCGGGGGAAGCGCATGCCGAGGTGCACGCGCTGCGCGAGGCGGGAGCCGCCGCGCGGGGCGCGACGGCATACATCACGCTCGAGCCCTGCTGCCATCACGGACGGACACCGCCCTGCACGGATGCCCTGATCGGCGCTGGGATAGCGCGTGTGGTTGCCGCCATGCCGGACCCCAACCCGTTGGTTTCGGGGCAGGGCCTGGAAGCCCTGCGGCGTGCCGGGATCGTGGCTGAAGCCGGGCTGATGCGTGAACAGGCAGAGGCGCTTAATCCCGGCTTCATAATGCGAATGCGCGACGGCCGGCCCTTCGTGCGGATGAAGCTCGCCGCCAGCCTGGACGGGCGTACCGCCATGGCGTCCGGAGAGAGCAAGTGGATCACGGGCGACCCGGCGCGTGCCGATGTGCAGCGGCTGCGGGCGCGAAGCTCCGCGATCCTGACAGGCATCGGCACGGTCCAGGCCGATGATCCGTCTTTGACGGTGCGCGCGATCGACACTTGGCGCCAGCCGCTGCGGGTGGTGGTCGACTCCCGGTTGCGTCTGTCGCCCGTGGCGCGGGTGCTCGCCCCGCCCGGTTCGGTGCTGATTGCTACCGCAAGCGAAGACGCCGGGCGGACACGGCCGTTGCGTCAGGCAGGGGCGGAGATCCTGTGTCTTCCACAGGCCCGCGGGCAGGTGGATCTGGCGGAACTCATGCGTCGGCTGGCAGCGCGTGGGATGAACGAGATCCTCGTGGAGGCCGGGGCGACTCTTTGCGGTGCCCTGCTGGCTGCCGGTCTGGTGGACGAACTGGTGATCTATCTCGCGCCGCATCTGATGGGGGCGCAGGCGCGCGGCATGTTTGCCGTCCCGGGCCTCGAACGGATGCAGGAACGTGTGGCGCTGGAGGTACGCGACATGCGCGCCGTCGGTGACGACTGGCGGGTGGTGGCAAGCGTGCGCCCTGTCAGCGCGGCGGTGGTGGATGGGGGTGGTTGAAGGAGGATTTGGAGGAATGTTTACGGGCATAGTGGAAGCGGTAGGCGGCATTGGGCGCGTGGAAACAAGGGGCGCGGACCTGCGGTTGCGAATCGACGCCGGCGCGCTCGACATGTCCGACGTGCGCCCCGGCGACAGCATTGCGGTCAGCGGCGTATGTCTGACGGCCGTGGACTGCGTTGCGGACGGATTTTGGGCGGACGTATCGCGTGAGACGCTGGAGCATACGACATTGCGCACGGCGCGCGTCGGAACGCGCGTTAATCTGGAGAAGGCGCTGGCCGCCGGTTCACGCCTCGGCGGCCATCTGGTGAGCGGCCATGTGGACGGTGTCGGTGTGGTGCGGGAGCGTCAACCCGACGGGCAGTCGGTGCGCCTACGCATCGAGGCGCCGGCGGCGCTGGCGTGCTATATCGCGCAGAAGGGGTCGATATGCGTCGATGGCGTGAGCCTCACCGTCAACGCCGTCGATGGGGCACGTTTCGACCTCAATATCGTGCCGCACACGGCGCATCAGACGACGCTGGCGGCGCTGAGTGCGGGACAGCGGGTAAACCTCGAGGTGGATCTGATCGCTCGCTATCTGGAGAGGCTGCTGAATGCACGCGGACCGGATACGAACGCAGGGCTGGATGAGGAATTCCTTGCGGCACACGGTTTCCGGTCAGAACCCGGATCGTGAATCGCAATGCCGTCGGGCTGGGCGGTTACTGCCCCCACGCCCGCGTCAGCACTTCATACTTCCTGACATCGGGTTTGACCGGGGACGCAACCGCCGGGCGTCGTGCTGCTCTTGCCAGCGGGCGCTCCGGCCTGCGCGCGGTTGCGCGCCGCACGCGGTTGCGCACTTGCGGGATGCGCCGCAGGGCCACCACCGAGGGGCTGGCGGCCGGCGGCGAAGGTCGCGACCGTGCCTGCAGCGCCGGCGCGGTGGCCGGGTAGGCTATCGGGGCCGCAGTCGGCACCAGGTGCGGCGGTACCACGCCCTGAGCGTGGCTGCCCGGTCTGACCACGTAGTAGAAGCCGACAACCAATGCGATCGCCGTGACCGGCAGCACGCTCGCCATCATCAGCGTGCCGAGGCGTCGCAGATGCGAAGAAATCCGCGCATGCAGCGACGGTGTAGCGAAGGGCCCGGAACTGTCCGACGGGCGCTTCTCGGGCGACCGGCGGCTCGATTCCACGTAGTGCGCCAGCACTGCGCGGTCCTTGTCCTTTCTGATCGCCTTGAGGCGCCGGTACGCACGCAC
>JAJXWE010000250.1 GCA_021781775.1 Pseudomonadota bacterium
CATCTTCTGGTGGGGCGACCTGCAGCCCGACCAACGCCCGGTCGATGCGCACAGCCTGGTATACGAAACCAAGCCTCTGGCGCACGACACCGCCGTGATGGGCATGCCGCGGGTGATGCTCTACGCCGCGGCCAGCGCCCCCATGGCCGACTGGTTTGCACGATTGGAGGACGTGGCGCCGGACGGGCAGGTCACGCTGGTGACCGGAGCCGGCTTGAACGGCGCCCAGCGCACCTCGATGTCCCATCCGAAATATCTGGTGCCCGGGAAGTTCTACACGTTCTCCTTCGCGCTGCACCTGGCGTCCTTCGTGTTCCCCAAGGGACACCGCATCCGTCTGGCCATCTCCAATGCGATGTGGCCGATGGCCTGGCCGACGCCCTACCCGATGGATACGACCGTCAAACTCGGCGGCGCCCAGCCCTCCTGGATCGAGCTGCCGCGCGTGCCGCTGGACGGGCCGCGCCCCGCCGCCGCCCTGCTCGAGCCACCGGGTCCGGTCGCCAAGCGCTCCGACATCAGCGGCAGCGACTACCTGTGGCCGGGCTCATACACGACGCTGCCGGACAAGAACGGTCGCAGCCGCGTGGTCTGGCAGGGCGCGAGCAACACCAGCTTCCCCTGGGGACCGCTGCACCGCAGCGAGAAGTTGACCTACGAGGTCGACAACGCCAATCCGGCTGATTCCAGTGTCGTGGGGTACTCGCATTACACGCAGACCGTAGGCGCCCACGTGCTCAGCTGGCGCAGCCACCTGTCCGTGCGCAGCGATCAGCACGACTTCTTCTACACGTACAAACGCGAGCTGCTGCGCGACGGCAAGCTGATCATCGCGCGCACCTGGAAGCGGACGATTCCGCGTGACCACCAGTAAGGAGCGCGCGAGCGCCGAGTGAACGGAGCACTCGGGCAGGCTGGCGGTACGCCGCCCAGCCCGCCCGAATCGCAGCGGGTCGCTCAGGCCGTGCGGCGCACGCGCCGTCTGCGCAAGTCGGCGAGGATCTCGCGGGCGGCATTGTGCCCGGGCGCACCGGTCACCCCACCGCCCGGATGCGTGCCGGATCCGCACATGTACAGACCGGCGAGCGGTCCGCGGTAATTTCCATGTCCGAGCATGGGCCGGGCCGAGAACATCTGATCCAGCTGCAGCGCTCCGTGGAAGATGTCACCGCCGATCAGACCGAAAGTGCGCTCCAGATCGAGCGGGCTCATGATCTGGCGGCCGAGCACGGACGCCTTGAAGTTCGGTGCATGACGATTGACCGTCTCGATCATCAGGTCCGCGACTGCCTCCCGATGCGTATCCCAGGATTCGCCATTCGGCAGACGCGGTGACACGTGCTGGCAGAACAGGCTCGCCACATGCTTGCCCGGCGGCGCCAGACTGTCATCGAGCGTGGATGGAATGACCATCTCGACGATCGGCTCGCGTGACCAGCCGTGCGTGCGCGCATCGAAATAGGCGCGCTCCATGTAGCCTAGCGTCGGCGCCAGAATGATCCCGGCGGTGTGATGATCGCCGAGCGTCCGACCCGGCAGGCAGGTGAAGTCGGGCAGCTCGGCGAGCGCGACATTCATCCGGAACGTCCCCGAACCGCAGTGCCACTGCACGATCCGCTCGACGAACTCCTTCGGCAACGCCGCCGTATCGATGAGCTTCAGATAAAGAAGCTTCGGATTCAGATTAGACACGACAACTGGGGCGCGGAACGTCTCCCCGCTCTCCGTAACCACGCCGACCGCACGGTCGCTCTCGACGAGCACCTCGCGCACCGGGCAACCGACGCGGATGTCGGCACCGCGCGCGGCCGCCGACTTCGCCATCGCCTGGGTAATGGCCCCCATGCCCCCGATGGCGTGACCCCAGGCACCCTTCTTGCCATTCACCTCACCGAAGACGTGATGCAGCAGCACGTAGCCAGATCCCGGACTGTACGGAGTTGCAAAATTTCCGACGATGGAATCGAAGCCGAACAATGCCTTGATCGGATCGCTTTCGAACCAGGCGTCCAGGTACTCCCCGGCCGAGGTCGCGAACAGCCTGAGCAGCTCACGTCGCATGCTCATGTCGAGCTTGGCGATCCGCGACCCGACGCGACGCGCCCGCAGCAGCTCCGGCAGCGCCGCGATCCAATTGCCTTCGACGACATTCGGTGGGGTCTCAAGAACCAGGCTGCGCATGACATCCGCAATGACGTCCAGTCGCTCGCCGTACGCCCCCAGCCGATCCGCATCCGCCGCAGAGAATTTCGCCACTTCACCGTAGGTACGGTTCTCACCGCTCAACAGATAGCGGCCGTCTGTGGTCGGAAGAAAATTTGCCAGCCGGCGCTCGACGATGCGCAATCCGTGCCCCGGCAGGTCCAAGTCGCGGATGATCTTCGGATTGAGCAGCGAGACCGTATAGGAGGCAACGGAGTTGCGGAAACCTGGAACGAACTCTTCAGTGACCGCCGCGCCGCCGACCACGCCGCGCTGCTCGAGAACAGTGACTTTCAGTCCGGCCGCCGCAAGGTACGCAGCACACACCAACCCGTTGTGTCCGCCCCCGATGATGACAACATCGCGACTCTGAACGCTCATGATGCATTGGTCTCCCATGCCGGGTGCAGTGCGGTGCCCAATCGGCATGTCAGACCGCGCCCGGCTGCGCGCCAGCCCTCCCGCCCGCGACGGCCGGACGCGCTATACTTGCCGCCACACGAAATCTCGCTGGCCTGCTCTGCAAGTGCGCCTCGGGCAGATCCGGTGAAATCAGGACTAGATTCGAAAGGTTGCGAAGAGCGGTGCATCGACGCGGGAATTCGCCCGTGCTCCGCTGCAGACATCATACGAATGGCAGGGGGGCTCATGGCAAAGCATCCGTCTCCTCACTATTTAACGACTGTACAGCAAGTGGCCGGTCGGGTCAAGGCGGCCCCCTGGCCAACCGGTTACTGCGCTGCGCCGCTCGCCGGCGGCCCCGGCATTGCGCTGCGCGGATGTTTGCAGCAGGCCGGATCGGCCGCGACTGCGGCGCGCCTGCCATAAAAGCCAGCAGAGATATCCACATGACCGATGGGATGCACGAACCGAAATTCCGCCGTGTCACGCCAAAGGTGCGGCGTGAAGCATTGATTGAGGCGACGCTCGCCTGCCTGCGCCAATACGGGCATGAAGGAGTTTCCGCGCGACGCATCGCCGCTGAGGCCGGCGTATCGGCGGGTCTCATCACGCACCACTTTCCGAGTATTTCCGCGCTCGTGGCCGCCTCGTATGAAACGCTCGCGATGCGGCTGCTGCAATCGATACAACAGCATGCCATCGACGCAGACGTTGGTCCGCGTGAGCGGCTGCGCCGCTTCTTCGAGGCATCCTTCGCGCCAGCTCTTCTCGAGCCAGGACTGTTCGGCACCTGGTTGGTGTTCTGGAGCATGATCGCGCACGACACCGGTGTCCGCGCCGTGCAGGACCGCACGTACGTCGCCTATCGGGATGCACTCGAGTCGCTCCTCGGGCAACTGCGCGCTAGCGCCGGGGTTCCGGCCTTCAGGCTGCGGCCGGCCGGAATCGCCTTGGCAGCCCTGCTTGACGGACTGTGGATCGAGGCGAGCATCAACGCACGAGCGTTCAAGCCCGCCGAAGCCGTAGCCCTGTGCGAGGACTGGATCCACGCACTGTGCTCGGGTGCGTTCCCCAGCCTTCAGGCGCAGCGCATCGAGGGTCGCAACCGCCGCACGCCCACAGCCGGCGAGCTGAGATGATCACCGAGGCGCCAAGCGCCGCTCATGTCGCGCCGCGGAGCTGATCCAGCTTAGGCGCCGCGCCTTCGCCTGTCACCACCCGGGTGGCATCGACACCGAGCCAGCCGAGCGCCGCAATGAACGCGCAGATACTCCCGATCCAGAATGCCGTCCCCCATGCGTGCTGGCCCGACAGCCACGCGACCACCGGAATACCAATGATGCCGCCAAGATTGCCACCGGTATTGAGGACCCCGCCGAGCAACATCGAGTCCCCGCGACCGACTGCCATCGAAGTGGCCCAGTACGCCGCCCCATTCAACAATATGAA